>JANLTA010001049.1:0-11446 GCA_031362705.1 Gemmataceae bacterium
CGCAACCAACAATCAATCCACCACAGCCAGAATATCTTCTTCTGTCATGATCAGATACTCTTCGCCATCAACGGTGACTTCCTGGCCGCCGTAGGACGAAAACAACACGCGGTCGCCTTCTTTAACCTGGAACTTCGCGCGGCTGCCGCTGTCCAGCAATTTGCCGTCGCCGAGGCTCAGCACTTTGCCCTGGCGCGGTTTTTCCTTGGCGTTGTCGGGCAGCACGATGCCGCCGGCCGTCTTGGATTCGGCTTCGAGACGTTTGACTACAAGCTTGTCATTCAGCGGAACTACTTTCACGGCACAAGTCTCCCATTCAAGGTTTCAAGGTTGCTGCGGTTGCGGGGCGGGGCCGTACACCTGCACGATCGCCCGAACGACAGTGTATAGCACCACATGTTTGCTGACCGGCTTGGGGATGACGCTATAGGCCTGGGCCTGAAACGCCCGCCGCATCAATTCGGCATTGGCGTCGGCCGTCACCAGGATCGACGGCAACCGCGGATACATCTGGCGGACAAGCCGAAGCACGTCCAATCCGGTGATTCGCGGCATATGCATATCCGTCAGCACGACGTGGACATGTTCGTTGCGCACGATGTCCAGCGCCTCTTCGCCGGACTCGGCGAGAAACGTTCGGTAGCCTTCCGGCTCGATGATCTCCTTCAACGACTGGCGGCATTCCGCGTCGTCGTCGGCGATCAGCACCGAATATGGTCGTGTGAACGTGACAGTCATGCCGCGCCCCTTGCGCGTCGATTACCCCAAAAGGTCAGCGTTCGGACCGTCACACGGTTCCGAACCCGGTATGGGAGTGCAAAAAAGATACCATGCAATAGTCGGACGGGGAACGGCGCTTTTAAGCTATTACGAATCAATGGTTTGCGCCGACGCCGTTACAATCGAAACAGCGCAAGGTCTGCCGCGTTGGCAGGGGCGACGGCTATGTCACTCGGGTGTTTTGGCGGTCGTCGTTTCGACGCGTTTGCCCCACATCTTGTCGGGATTGAAGTCGTCGTCATCAAGTTTGAGGTCGAGTTGAATGCGGTCATAGCAGTTGTAGTTCTGTTCACGATTGATTTCATCGAAGCACAGATAGAGCAGTGGGAGCTTGCACGCCAGGCAATAAAAGATTTGGCGTTTGCCGCCGCGTGGTAGATCCACATCGCGGCCGGGCGGCACGATGATTTCGACGCCGGCCAATGGCTGCGGGTATTCAGGACGTTGAATCATCCCAAGCGACTTGGCCACCACGCCGTTCGACGGACTTTTGGCCGCCGCGTAGAGCATGGCGACATCGCGCAGGTTGTAGCCGATTCCCGCGTCGGTGATGTCGTGATTGGGATTGGCCATTTTCACGAGCATTGAGTCGCGGCTCAGCGCCATGCGCCGACCGCCCGGGACGAATGGTATGTCGCCGGGCGCGGTTAATATGTGCAACTTGTCGTCATATCGGCCTTTGACATAGACGACCTCACGGCCCTGCGCTTCCGGCCCGATCCACTTGAAATGGACGCTGAATGGCGCTGTACGTTCCTTGAATAGGATCAAATCCTCAGGCTTGGCCCGACCTTCCTGCGACTCGCGCCTCCGCAACCGCGCGCAATATGAATGCACTTCCGAAAACCGCTGCATCGCGGCCGCATGAAGGTCTTCCGGTGCAAGCGAGCGTGTTTCGGTTATTGGCGGCGCAATAGTCGCAGACGCCTGAACGATCGAAGTGGGTGTTGCACTAACAATCCGCCGCGGGGCGGGCGTGATACCCGCCGTTGGCGTGTCCGGGCGAACGGAAAAGCAACCTGTTGTCAATAATAATGATGCGCCGAGAATCCTTCCAATCACACCGCACCTCCATGTGCGCATGAACACCAACCCGTGGCAACGGGAGGGCTTTTGTACCCGAAACCCCCGTGCCTTGCCCAGCCGAACCGCTTACGATGAGAATTGGTCCATCCTCGGAGTAATTCATGCGACAAATCCTGCTCTTCGTCGTTTGCCTCGTAGCGGCCGACGCCCCGCAACCGGCCACCGATGGCAAATCGCTGACGGGCTGGGTGGGAACCATGAGCCACTGGAAAACCGCTGATGGAACAATCGTCGGCACGACAGACGGCACCATCAAAGAGAACACCTTCCTGTGCACGGAGAAGAAGTTCAAGGATTTCGAGATGACCTTCCAGGTGCGCTTGAAAGACGGCGTCGGCAACTCGGGCGTGCAGATTCGCAGCGAAGTTTTCGATAAAGAGAAGTGGCGCGTCAAAGGCCCGCAGGCGGACATTTGCGACAAGCACTACGGCTGCCTTTACGGCGAGAACTTCGGCGGCATGATGCAGGAATGCGACTGGGATAAGGTCAAACAGAAACTCAAACTGAACGACTTCAACAGCTACTCAATCCGCGTTGTCGGCAAGAAAGTGACGATCAAGGTCAATGATGTGACGAGCGTGGACAAGGAATTCGACAAGCTGCCGGCCGAGGGCATCATCGCCCTGCAACTGCACACCGGCCCGGCTATGGAAGTGGCGTATCGCAACATCAAGATTAAGGAGTTAAAGTAGACGCCACGGACCACGGACTCGACAAATAGCCCTTGGGTCTGGCATACTATACCTTGGCCCTCACGAGGAATTCCAATGATCACCACGACGCTGCCGGACCTGTCGGGCATGAGCGTGGAACAAAAGCTGGCGATGATCGACACGATCTGGGACAGTATTTCGGTACCGAAGCCGGACTTCCCAATTTCAGACGAACTAAGGCGGGAATTGCTGGAGCGCAAGGCAGCATATCTGCGCGATCCGAGTCAAACCGTGACGTGGGAAGAAGCAAAAAATTGGGTACTCAACCGCGATGCCCGAATTAAGAATTCAAACTAGCGCTCGAGACGACACCGCCAGAATCTTCGACTGGTGTGAGTCGGAAAGCGCCGGGCTTGGACACCGTTTTCTAGAAACGCTCGAAAAGTGCTATGAAGCGCTCGCAGACAACCCGTATCGATGGGCCACCGTTTTGGAAGATATTCGTTGCGGTCAGGTGTTGCCATTCAAGTATCTTGTCTACTATCGCTACGTTGACGACGTGGTCGTTGTTGACCAAATAGTACACGCCGCTCGTGACCAGGATCGAGTACTAACGAATCTGAGCAAATCCGCTCAATAGCTCAAATCCATGAAAAAACTCTACCTCGAAACCGTCGGCTGCCAGATGAACGTGCTCGATAGCGAGCTGGTCGTCGGGGCATTGCGCCGGCAGGGTTACTCGTTGACCGATGTGCCGACCGATGCCGACCTCGTGCTTTACAACACCTGCTCGGTGCGGGCGCACGCCGAGGAGAAGATCTACTCCGCACTGGGCCGGGTGCGCAAACACAAGCTGGCCAATCCCGAAGTCGTCGTCGGCGTAATCGGCTGCATGGCACAGAAGGATCAGGACGAGGTCTTTCGCCGCGCCAACTACGTCGATGTCGTGTGCGGCCCCGGGCAACTCGGCCAATTGCCGGAACTTATCGCAAAGGTGCAAGCAGGCGAGGGCCGACAGACGGCATTCTCACTGGGCCGCACCGATGCGGGCAAACACACGGTCACTGACTCATTCGAGAGTTATGACCCTATGCGCGAGCCGGCCATGCGGCCCACGCGCTTCCAGGCATATGTCCGCACGCAGTTCGGCTGCGACAAGTTTTGTACCTACTGCATCGTGCCCAGCGTACGCGGTCCCGAACAAGGCCGGCCACCGGCACATGTGTTGGCCGAGGTGCGGCAACTTGCGGATCAAGGTTGCCGCGAAGTGACATTGGTCGGCCAAACCGTGAACAGCTACCGCTTCGACCACGGTGATGGCCGGGTGAGCCGGCTCAGCGATCTGATGACACAGATTCACGACGTAACCGGCATCGAGCGCATTAAGTTCGTCACGAACTTTCCCAAGGATATGTCTGACGACTTGTTGCAAGCCGTGAGAGACTTGCCAAAAGCATGCAAGTACCTGCATGTGCCCGCCCAGCACGGCGACGACGAAGTGCTGAAGCGCATGAAGCGGCTTTACACCGTGGCCTATTATCAGGAGATGCTGCAGCGTTGCCGTGAGACTGTGCCCGGCGTGGCCGTCTCCAGCGATTTCATCGTCGGCTTCTGCGGCGAAGACGAGCCGGCCTTCGAGCGAAGCATGGACATGGTGCGCGAGTCCGGCTTCAAGAACAGTTTCATCTTCAAGTACAGCGCCCGGCCCGGCACCAAAGCCGATGACCTCTATGCCGACGACGTGCCGGAAGAAGTGAAGAAACGCCGCAACAACGATCTATTGTGTGTACAAAACGAAGTCAGCCAGGCCGACCACCGCAGCCGCATTGGCGACACCGTCGAAGTCCTCGTCGAAGGCCCGAGCAAACACGACGACGGCGCTTCCATCGTCAGGCAACTCACCGGCCGCACCATGACCGATCACATCGTCGTCTTCGACGGCCCGATGCGCCTCGCCGGGCAACTAGTGCAAGTCGCCATCCGCGACGCGTCGCCGTTCACGCTTTTCGGCGATGTCATCACGACGGAGTTGGTGGGAGTGGCGGAGGAGTGTTGCGATCACGTTGCCACACCGCCGGCAACGGATCGACGGATTGGGTTGCCGATCCTGTAATCAACCGGTTGGATCATCCAACAATTCCTGCAATCGCGATGTCAGTTCGGCGGGGACGCGCGGCAACCAACTCTCATCTACCAGGCCACCTTGAATCATGTCCTGAACATGGACTTGATCCTTGCGCCGATACGACGTTAGCTTCATCCGCACCAACAATTCCAACGTCAGTATCTTGTACGATCCTTCGGACTCGATGTCGCTGACATTCGGTGCGGGTACCAAATCAGTAGACTTCACCCGTTCTTCCGCCATGAGCACATGCACCGCATCGCGCGCTTTCGCATCCGGCCCGTCGAGAAACATGTCCATGCCGGCTGAATGTCGGTAGATGAACCCGGCCGCTTCGAGCGCGACTCGTGCAGCCGACAGGTCGGCACGCCGCAGCAAGATGTCCACGTCTTTGGTCGTGCGCACCAGTGAATCATCCACCCGCGCTACCCATGCCGCGACGGCATTACCGCCGATTACGGCATAGGGAATCCCGGCGGCTTCCAAGGCTGAGGTCGAACGCAGCAGGCGGTCGCGGACTTTTTCCATGGCGCGCTCGATGCGGTCTAAAATGTCGAAGGTCATCGGTGCCATGAGAGTATCATACCCGCTTATTGGCACGTTCGCCAAGTACTGGAATATGACCGACAAAGGACGCCGCGTCGACCGCAGCGGCGATCCAAAGTTCACACTGGAGGTGCGCTAAGTTTTGTGTCATTCGGCCTGGTTAGCCATGTCCGCAAGTCGACCACCGCGATGACCACCAACAGCGCCGCCAAAACCGCGACGGCGTATGGGCCGAAAGACGGATGCACGTGATAGACCGGCTGATTCGCGCCCGACGCCGGGAAGCCAAGTACGCGAATCAGCTCAGCCGTCATCAGGTGCTGTGGCTCGCCGCGAAGCCTGTTGATGCCGTAGACAGTCGCAATGACTAACCCAATTCCCGCCAAGGCGTTGAAGCCAATTCGCCAGCGGCGGGCCTGCGGGATCTGAGCTGTGGCGAATAGAAAAAGGCCCAACGCGAGGAACACGCCCGACAATGCTACGCCCGCGCCGTTGTGGTTCAAGTTGATGCCGCTGACCCAATACTGGCCGTGCTGCGTCGTCAACACGTACCAAGGAGCGAAGACATTGGCCGCACCCAACATGCAAACGAGGGTCGCGCACGTCGCCAGTGTCCATGGAATTACACTGCGGACGTGACCCAACGCTTTCGTGATGATGCCCCACACCCATTCGAGAAACCAGAGGATCGCGAAGATCTGAAGTGCAATAAACATGTACGTCAGGATTGTCGTGGGACCGTCGAAATAGGACCCGTCGACATATTGATCGTAAAGCCAGGTTAGGCCGATCAGCGCGGCGATCAGGATCACAAAGCCAAAGACAGGCAGCCCAACACGACTGACGAAACTCGACTCAGCTGGCAGCGCCGAAGCAGAGGTGCCGCGTGCCTCCAGCGGCGGGTTGGCCGCCAATTGCTCGGATGCCATTTCGGCTTTGCCGGTCTTCGAGCGTTGAGAATACCATCGCCACAATTCAATCGCCACGAAAACACCGTTCAAACCTAGCCCAATTCCGTTCCCAATGGCTCTCGTGGACTCGCTGAGGGGAAACCAAGACCAAACCAACCAACCCCCATCAAACATCCAGAGCATCTTGGTGGGCCCAGACAGTTCGAAACTAGTAGACTCCTGCCCTTTTTGAACGCGAGTCCATTGGGCATCGTATGTGCGCATAGCAACGACTAAGAAGACACTACCCAACACGGCCATCGGCAGTGCCACTCCGGCCAACAATATGTTGGTGTTAAATGTGATAACAATCGCCCAAAAAAATCCAGGTATGAGCGCAACGCCAACTGCTTGTATGACGAACTTGAAGATCGTCATGTTCTTGAGGTCAGTTTCGAGTGCCTTTCTGAAGTTGGCGGCTTCTTCCTTGAAAAGCGCTTCCCCGCGCTGGCGGCGCCGTTGTTTCAACGATTCCATCTCCGCCTTAATTTCGTCGGGGGCCAGTTCATCGACATTTGGCGGGGCGATCTTCTCGACGGCCTGCTTGACCGCGCTGGCTTTCTGATAACGAAGGTTCGGCTCCTTCTCAAGAGTCCGCAGCACAACATCATCCAGCCGTACATCGATCTGCACTATCTTCGACGGCGGCGCGAACCGACCAAGCGGCAACTCACCTGTCAGCAACTCGTAAAAGACCACACCGAGTGAATAGATGTCGGCCCGATGATCGACTGTCAGCGGCTTCTCCCATTGCTCCGGGGCCATGTAGTGCAGGGTGCCCATCGCCTGGTTGGTGCCGGTGAGGTGCGATTGCTCCGGGCCGCGGTGGAGCAGTTTGGCCAAGCCAAAGTCGGCGATCTTCACCCGGCCCTTGGCATCCAGCAATATGTTCTCGGGTTTGATGTCGCGGTGCACCACGCCGGCGTCGTGGGCGACTTGCAGCGCTTCGCAGATCTTCGGCACTATAGCTAGCGCTTCGGCCGGCGTCAGTTTGTGGGCTTGTTGCGCCTGGCGCAGGTTCACGCCCTCGACGAATTCCATCACGAAATAATAAAAGTTGCCGGCCTGGCCAAAATCGAAGATGGTGACGATGCCGGGGTGATTAAGCTTGGCCAGTGTCCGGGCTTCACGGGTAAACCGCTCGGCAAACGAGGCGTCGGCGGCCGGCGGCATTATCTTCAGCGCGACCAGCCGATCCAACCCCGGCTGCCGGGCCTTGTACACAGCGCCCATGCCGCCCTGGCCGAGCAATGCGATGATTTCCAACTGCGGAAACAACACGGCCAGTTCGGCAACACTCGGAGCCGCGAACGGCGTGTATCCGGCGGTCGTGCCGGACGTATCGGACCCAAGTCCGCGCTTCATCAGACAGCGCGGGCACAACCCCGCCGGCGCGTCAGCGGGCAGCGGGTTCTGGCATTCAGGGCAGGAATGAACTGTCATGGGATACCCTCCAGCATACCCATGAAGCACAAAATGGAAATCGTTACAGGTTAGCCGCGACGCGGAGGCTTTGCGGAGCGGAGCGTGTCAGCCCAACGCTCTAAACAACTCCCGAATCTCCTCATCCACATCATCCGCCGTGTCGGCGACGGCCTCACGCAACCGTTCTCGATAGCGCTTTCGCAAGCGATGGGCCGCCACCTTTACCGCCCCTTCGGTCATTCCCAGATCAGCGGCTACCTCGGCATGTGCGGCACCATCACCAGTCAGCGAATCCTTCAAGCGATCAAACAGGACAGCGGCACCCGCGATGACGTATTCCTTTCGCAACTCCTCAAGTATCCGGTCCAATAGCGTCAATGCCCAGCGTCGCTCAAACAGTTGAACCGGCGTACGATCGTCAATGGGTTCGATTAAGTACCGCCGCTCGGCATCAGGAAAGTCGAGCGACAATTGCCGTTGGCCGCGTCCGCGCTTGGCGGCCTTCACTCGATCATGTTCATTGGCAAGGTAATGCCGGCACGCCCCGAGCAAGTAGGAGCGAAACTTGCCTTTGGCCTGGTCGGCTCCAGATAGGCCGCCGCGTTCTAATAGTTGCGTGAAGAAACCTTGCGTCAAATCCTGTGCCGCATCGGCATCGTGCCCCGTGCGGCGCATGAAGGCGTAGATGGGATACCAGTACATCACGCAAAGTTCGCCGAGCGCCTGTCGCGCCGCCGGCTCGACTGGATCGCGGACGGCGGCAATAAGGCTCCAGCGGGTGGTGTGAAAATCTGGCATGGCGTCATGCTATCGGGGAACGCGAGACGGGGTTGAGTTTCGTGACAATCCGAGCCGAGGAAGGCGCGTCCACCGAGAAAATAGAAGAGTTGCTCGGTGACGCTATTTTGTTGTATAACTAAATAAATGGATTTCCGGTGGAACGACTGGAACATTGAACACATCGCGCTGCACGGCGTATCGCCGCCGGAAGCCGAGTTAGTCGTCCAGGCGGCGTGCCAACCGTTTCCGCGAAAGATCCACGAAGACAAGTGGCTGGTTTGGGGACGCGGCAACGGCGGGCGACTGTTACAAGTCATCTATGTGTTCGACGAAGATGACACGGTTTTCGTGATCCATAGCCGACCGCTCACGGATCGAGAGAAACGGCAATACCGCCGACGGAGTCAAAGATGAAACAAAAACCGTACTGGGAGATGACTGCGGCCGAACTGGCGACGGCGACGAAAGCCTACGACAAGCCTGGTGTCGTCGATCAATCGCGACCATTGACGCCAAGCGAGCGCCAGCAATGGAAGCGCGCTCAGAAAAAGCGCGGCCGGCCGAAGATCGGGAAGGGTTTTCAGCGCGTTTCCATTAGCATCGAAATAGGGTTACTCAAAAAAGTTACGGCCTATGCCAAACGGCAACAGATCAGTCGTTCCAAACTAATTGCGATGGCTGTGCGTGAGGTTGTCGCCAAATGATCAAGTGTCAGTCGCGCCTGAATCACGGTTTAGTCCGCTAGTCCGCCGGCGGATCCGAGTATCTCGGATCCGGGGGCAAGCCCACGACGCGACGCATGCGGTTGGCGAAATTGGTCTTGGTCATCAACAGTTCAACGTCATGTGCTTCGACACTCACGGCGTCATCGCCATACTTCCGCCAGTCGCCCGCGTGGCGGCCATATTTCCCTGACAACACATTGTCAGTAACCGCCGTCCAATTGTGCGGGTCGGCAAGCATGGGCACCGGGTCGTTCGTGTGGCCGTACACTTTGCGGCGATGACGAATTCCCAGAGGCCACGCCGGCGATGGCGACGCGAGCGAATAAACGCGCAGATTGGTCAGCGACTCTTCCCCAAAAGCCACAACCATTGCCCACAGCGCGTCGCAGACGATGATGTTGCCCTGACTGTGCGCCACAAGATGGATCGGCTGGCCGTAATAGAACTCCAATTCGGAAAACAGACTGGCAGTGGCCAGGTTGTAACCCTTCAGCCGCTGTTTCACCAACCAGATGCGAGCATCCTCGGGCACCGCCTTACGAATAATTCCCGCGACATTGACGGGATCAAAGGGCTTGTTCTTCCCGATGGCTTTCTTGATGACTTCAGCGCCGCGGTTGATGGCACTGTTGATGAGGCCGTTGGCCTTCTCGGCCAGCTTGTGGCGTACCGTGCTTTCCCAGTCGTCAAAGCACTGAAGAAAGTCACCCGCCCAACCGTGGATCTTTTTCACCCCGGCCGAACGATTGTAAACTCCGTTGACTTCCCGCTCGGTCAGTTCCGACAAGAACTGGAGCGTCTTCCCGTGGCCTGCTCCTGATGTCTGAATGCCGTTGATGTAGTAGATCAGCGGCGTCACAGCGAAATTAGGATTGGCCGAGTATGTGCAAACTTGTCCATCCAGCGTCGGCTCCGGCGGAGCAGGCGACTCCGATGGTGTGTCCGCCGTTTCAGTGACTCCCAGTGCTTGCCACGTCTTCGGCCCGGCGATGCCATCAACAGGAATGCCCTTGGTTCGTTGCCACTGTCGAACCGCGCCCTCGGTCTTGGGGCCGAAAATGCCGTCAATCGCCAATAGTGGGTATGGTTTCGCGGACGTGTTCAGGCGTGTCTGTAATTCGGAGACCGCTGGCCCCTGGCTGCCGATTCGCAGCGTTTCTGGCATTTTTCGTGCTCTCCGGGGGCCAACCGCGCAGACAATGACGAGATTTCGCGACTGGTAACAGGTTCTACGTTCTATTCACGATACCAGATTTCGGTGGTGTCGCAGTTTGGTTTTCTTCGTGCTTCCTTCGTGCCCTTCGTGTCTTTGTGGTTGGCCTTAAGAACTCACCACAAAGACACGAAGGGCACGAAGGAAAACACAAAGAAGACAAATTCATTTCAGTCACGTCGATTTCTCGGGCCGTGACAAACTGAGACACGACCCAGATTCCATTCTGACACGGGAATCGTGCGTCGCCAACTCGGGCTTGCACCTGTTCCACGTTACGGCTATTCCCGGACCGACTGGTGCCGTCAAACGGCACGCCGTTTTGCGAAAGGAACTGCCATGACACGTACCCGTTGGCGCACATTAGCCGGTGTTCTCGCACTGACCTTCGGCGGCATTGTCGTCGTGGCCAATGACACGCCCAAAGATCAGGCCGCATGCCGACAGGATAGCCCGCCCTGCCCGATCGCGTGTTGCCCGCCGAGCAGCCCGTGTCCGCAACGCTTCGAAGAGCCGGCCTGCCCGCCGGTTGAGTGTCCGGTTGTAACCGTCTCGGAACCAATTTTCTCACCGGTACCGTGTCAACCACCGGCAACAAGTACGCCATACCTCGATTCATCTCCGCAAGTGATCCTGCCGATTGCGCCCCCCGCTCCAGCCGTCCAGCCGGTAATCAAACAAGTCACTGCCACGGCCAACGTCGCTTACAAAGTGCGCATGGAAATGATCGGCGCGGTTACTCAGATCGAATTGATCAATGGCGACACAGTTTCTTTGCGTGTGCAATGCGACCGCGTGGATGTGCAGATGCCGTCCGGCGGTATTCAGGCCATCGGCAAAGTCTGCGTGTCGGCACCCGGCATCGACATTCGCTGCAATCGCATGTTGATCGGCTGGCAAGCCGGAGAGATCGCCATGGAAGGCCAGGTGCGCATCCTGTGTCAAACCGGTCAGCAACGCACCGAGATGTCGGCCGAGTCCGTGAACTGCCGTCTCAACAGCGTCGGCACCGGCCTCGACTTCAACCCGCGCGACGCCGGCAAACAGATAGATTGATCCCGCGACTATAAGAATCAACAGCGAGGGCCGTGGCAAATGCCGCGGCCCTCTCTGTTGATTGAGCTTTGCACAAAGACGATATTTGGGTGCCGTGAGACCGTCCT
>JANLTA010000010.1:0-6709 GCA_031362705.1 Gemmataceae bacterium
CAAGGTTACTTCTGGGTGCCGCTGTCGCAAGTGAAGTCGTTCAGCAGCGTCGGCCCGAAGTTCCCGCGCGATTTGTATTGGTTGCCGGGTAACCTGGAACTCGTGGATGGGCAGAACGGCCCGACCTTCGTCTCCGCACTCTACGTCGATAGCTACAAACATGCCGACGACGTGGTCAAACTTGGCCGACAGACCGACTGGGTCGGTGGCGAAGGCGAACCCGTGCGTGGCCGCGGCCAGAAAACTCTGCTTGTCGGCGAAGACGTCGTCGGCCTGTTGGACGTGCGCGAGTTGGAAATCAACCACGAGTAATTGCGTAGGGTGGGTGGAGGCTTTGCGACACCCACCGGCACGGCATGGCGCCAATTGGTGGGTCTCTCAAAGCCTCGACCCACGCTACTTTCTAGATTTACATCACTTACACAAGAGAACAATCAATGAGCACTTTGAATCCGATGGCACTGATTGGCAAGCTGAATGCGCAATGCAACAACGCATTCCACGATGCTGTACGCATATGCGCTTTAAGGACAAACTACGATGTCGAACTCGAACACTGGTTTCTAACGTTACTCCAGATCGATAATGGCGACGTACGCGCAATTCTTGAACGATTTGACGCCGATCCCAGCAAGTGTATGCGTGAACTCACGATGATCATAGACGAATTCAAGACCGGAAGCGGCCGAAAACCTGAACTCGCCAACGAGTGCTGGGAAGCAATTCGTATGGCTTGGACGCTTGGTTCCCTCGACTTCCAATCGGCCAAGATTCGGTCAGGGTACCTACTAGCGGCGATATTAGACGATGCAAAACTAGGCAACCGCCTTAAAGCGAGTTCCGCTCAGTTGGCAAAAGTGCATGGCGAACAACTTGCGCTAGAGTTTCGCAAAATCGTTAGTGGTTCAATTGAAGAGAAGGAAGACCAACCGCTTGGCGTTGGTAGCGGCGCGGTCGCCGGGACACCGGGCCAACCACGAGCGGACTCTAAGACCCCCAGTCTGGATCAATTCACACAAAATCTAACCGAACAGGCCAGAACCGGGAAAATGGACCCGGTGGTGGGCCGTGATTTCGAGATTCGTCAAGTCATCGACATTCTCACCCGTCGGCGACAGAACAATCCAATTCTCGTCGGTGAAGCTGGCGTAGGGAAAACGGCCGTCGTCGAAGGTTTTGCACAGCGGATCGTGGCCGGCGATGTGCCCGAGCCGCTCAAGAATGTATCACTTCGGTCGCTGGACTTGGGCTTGTTGCAAGCCGGGGCGGGTGTAAAGGGTGAATTCGAAAATCGACTTAAGAAGGTGATTCAAGAAGTTCAGTCGGCAATGCCCCCCGTTATCCTGTTCATCGACGAAGCGCACACGCTTATCGGCGCGGGCGGGGCGGCCGGCATGGGTGATGCGGCCAACTTGCTCAAGCCGGCCTTGGCCCGCGGTGAGTTGCGCACCGTCGCGGCAACCACTTATGCCGAGTACAAGAAGTCATTCGAGGAGGATCCGGCCCTCAAGCGGCGCTTTCAGCCCGTGAAGGTTGATGAACCGGATCGTGCCCGGGCCAACCTGATGATGCGCGGCATCAGTGCGATGCTGGAGAAGCACCACAAAGTCACCATTCTTGATGAAGGTCTGGAAGAATCGGTGCGGTTGTCGCAGCGGTATATCACCGACCGACAGTTGCCGGATAAATCCGTCAGCTTGCTCGATACGGCCTGCGCCCGTGTGGCATTGAGTCAGTCCACTACCCCCGCGCAAATCGACGACGCCCGACGGGATATTGAACATGCCGGCGTGGCCATCAAGATTCTCGAACGCGAAATCGCGCTGGGCATCGATCACAAGAAGAAGCTGGCCGAGACGCAGGAAAAGCTCGAAGCGACCAAGACGCAACTGGCCGACTTTGAGAAACAATGGGCTTTGGAAAAAGACCTCGTTGCCAAGATTCAGACTGTTCGCGCCAAGTTGCAGCCGGCCAAGGCCGACGCGCCGAAGCTCTCGGCCGGCGATGAGGAGAAGGCCAAGACCGAACTCATGGGACTGAATGACGAGTTGACCAAGGTGCAGGGCGAGACACCGCTCGTGCAACCGGTCGTCAATGGTCAGGTCATCGCCGAGGTGGTCGCCGGCTGGACTGGTATTCCGCTCGGCAAAATGGTCCGCAACGAAATCCAGTCGATGTTGGAACTTGCCGAAAAGCTCAAGACGCGCATCGTTGGGCAGGATCATGCGCTGGAAGCGCTGGCCCGTCGGTTGCGATCGAGCCGTGCGGGTCTTGTCGATCCGCGCAAACCGGTCGGCGTGTTCATGCTGGTCGGCCCATCGGGAACGGGCAAGACCGAAACCGCATTGGCACTGGCCGACATTCTGTTCGGCGGTGAACGGGGCCTGACGGTCATCAACATGTCGGAATACAAGGCCGACATGATGGTCAGCCGGCTCACCGGTCCCGCCCCGGGCCTCGTCGGCTACGGCAAAGGCGGCGTACTCACCGAAGCTGTTCGCCGCAAGCCTTATTCGATCGTGCTGCTCGATGAAATAGAAAAGGCCAACCCATCCGTGTGGGAGTTGTTCTTCCAGGTCTTCGACAAAGGCATGTTGCAGGACGAGAAGGGTCAGGAAGCCGACTTGAAGAACACCATCATCCTGATGACGTCGAACGTCGGCACCGACACGATCATGAAACATTGTGCCGACCCGGACACTCGCCCCGACCCGGCCGGGCTGAATGAAGTTCTGCGGGCCGACCTGCTCGCCAAGTTCCCGCCGGCGTTTCTCGGCCGGCTCGACGTGGTGGCTTATTACCCGCTGGCCGACGAGGTAATTCGCGGCATCATCGGCCTCAAGCTCAAGGGCGTCGGCAACCGCGTCCGCGAAAACCACAAGGCTGAATTCAGCTACGACCCCAGCGTGATCGACGCCATCGCCTCGCGCTGCAAGGAAGTCGAAAGCGGCGCCCGCGTGGTGGACTCAATCATCGCCGGCACCGTGCTGCCCGAGCTGTCGAAGGAAATCCTCGCCAAAATGGCCAGCGGCAAACCGGTGGAGAAGGTGCACATCAAGACCGACGGCGCGGGCGGGTTTGGGTATGACGTGGCGTAATCAGATATGAGTGCGCCACTCAACTTTGTTCGTGACATTCATCGAGTCGGTGGAGCGTCTGTCCCGAACTTGCGACTGAAGCCCTTTGAAAAGTCGTTGAAGCCGCCGGGGATTTCTGTATTGCGGGCGTCTGGTCCTGACGTTGCAGCGCAACAGATGCGGACAGCGTTTGATTTCGCGACCGAATTGATCAAATCGGCACATACAGTCGGTTCGACAACAGAGGAGATGATCCGAGCAACCGGATTTGATATGATTCACGTGCCGACGCGAAGGTTGCCAAATCACCATCGTGTGATTCACCCCGACGGTGTGTCCGGATTTTCGGACGACAACCTCGCAAGACTGAGTGCGGTGTTTATCGACACGACAGGGCACTAGATATGACGAAACAAGAATTCAAAATCGTGGACATCGCCAATCGTGTAATCGCTGTCGGCCAGGCAATCGAGCGCGGCGATCGCTTCCAGGGCACGATTGACTTAGCTAACACTCCCAGTGACCTCAGAGACTTGTTTTCACAATGGGAAATGGCCGTCAACGACCAGTTGTTTACAAGAGTTGATGAGTTGGATTCCGAAGTGGATGCGCTCGGCCTGCGAATGGTTTTTGAACGGGCCGAACCGTTGCGATTGCACGATTTGCAAGTCTACCCAAGCAACGGTGCCGTTTCATTTCGACTCGTCGAAGTGCCGGCGACGATGGCCGGGTCGGCGTAACGCACTCACCGCTTCAAATTCAAACTCCGCAGATATTCATCCTTCTTTTCGCCGGCCGGCCGCGTGTCCAGCGTCTCCCACTGGTCAGCAATTGCTTGCAGCGTCTTTGCGGGATCGGCGTTCTTATCCAGCACTTCGCGCAAGCCGTCGAGCAACAGTCGGCGATACTTGGCTTCATCGCGGATGCGCAGGCGGCTTGGCGCGTTGATGGCTCTTGGGTCAGTGGCTTTGGTGAGTGCGTAGCGCAAACTGTCGGTGCCGGGTTTGTCGAAGCCCCAGTTAAACCAGCCGTCGGGGCGCTCGTTCATGTGAGCGGCACGATACGGGGCGGCGGCGTATTCCGGCGAATGCACGATCTCCAGGCCGGCCGGCAAGTCGCTAAGATGGCGCAACATGGCCGCGGCGGCTTCGGGCGCTTTTGCTGACTTGGTCACGGCGGAAAGAACGCCACCGGGTCCGAAGTATGGAATCGTATCAACTGTCGCGGCGGCCGGTGTCGGGGCCACGGCATACCGCTTCGGATGACTGGACGGCTTCAATGCGGCCAAGTCGCTCAACGTGCCGAGTCCGAAAACTGCACGATCACTTGCAAATGCTTCGACGAGCGTGCCATTTTTGATTCGATGCACTTGGCTCGCGCTGAGCCACTCCAGCGCCTGTGCAAAACCCTGTTCGGTCAGGCGCGGTTGGCCGGTTTCGACATCGAAGTGAAAGCCATAAGTCTTGGCAATCGCCGGGTCGTTGCCGGCACGCTTCTTGAGTTCCGAATCGCTGAGTGGCTTAACCATGAACGCGGCAGCGGCAGTGAAGAACTCGCGGTCGAGTGCATCATCGTTGCTCAACGGCGGCAGGCTCGGTTGTTGGCGGTCCGTGGCGAACTGCTTAGCGAGTTCGAGATAAGCGGCAAAGCTATCCGGCGGTTTGCGATTCGCGGCGGCGAATAAGTCAGCGCGGTAGATCAGAATGGTGGCGTCGCCGATCAACGGCACGGCATACGTGGCAGCTCCCCAGCCGAGCAATCGGGTTTGATAAACCCGTGAAAGCTGTGTCCATGAACCGCTGCCGGTGATGGATTCGGGTAGCGGGGCCAGCGATTGGGCATCGACCAGTCGGCCCATCTCGGCCGGGTTGAAGGCGACAATGTCGATGTCGCCTGGCACCGCGTCGCCTTCTTTCCGGCTCTTGAGTATCAAGGTTGCGCCGTTGGCTAGTGCCCAGGCATTGCCCTGTCGTTCCAACAACAATCTCGCTGTCCCATCGGCAACGGCCACAGTGATGGTTGTGCCGGTGAATGGTTTTGGCGGGGCCGACGGTGTAACGGCAGCTTTTCGACAGCCATTTGTCGCTGACAGAAGAACAAGTGCAAAGATTGTGAAACGGTGTCGCGGAAACGATCTGTGCGGTTGCACGCGATGTGACTCCGGCCATAGGATATGATCATATTGTACCGCCTTGATTGCCCGAGAGCGACCCGGACTGCCATGTCGTACGAGGGATCGGATATGAAGGTCAAACTGGTGATTGCCAGCGGCGTCCATGCCGGGCGCGAGATTCCCATCGCCGGCCAGGAGTTCATCATTGGCCGCGATCCCAGTTGTCAGCTTCGCCCGTCCAGCCCGGCCATCAGCAAGAAACACTGCGGCATCATGCTTCGCGGCGGCAAAGTGTTCATCAAAGACTTCGGTTCCACCAATGGCACCATCGTTAATGGTAAGCCGGTCGATGGCGAGATCGAAGTGGCCAATGACGCGACTGTTCAGGCCGGCCCGCTCGACTTTCGGTTGTTGATTGAAGCGCCGGTGAAGATTTCGCCACCCGTGGCGGCTCCCAAGGCCGCTGTCAAGAAGGGCGGCGACGATGATGACTTTGCCGCGTTCCTGCTCGAAGGCGATGAAGGCCCGACCGGCATCAGCCCGACGGCGGTGCCGGCCGGCAGCACGATCATGCAGATGGGTGTCGTCAGCCCGGACAGTGACGCGCCGCAACCCAAAGCTGAAGAGAAGAAGAAGCCCGAAGCCGAGGCCGACACCCGCTCGGCAGCGGCCGATATTCTCCGCAGGTATCAACGCCGGCCACGCTCTTGAACCCGGCCCGCTTTCGCCAGCGGCTGTTGGCGTGGTTTGACAAGTACCAACGCGATTTACCCTGGCGCGGCAACCGCGACCCATATCGCATCTGGGTCAGCGAGGTCATGCTTCAACAAACGACCGTGGCCGCGGTCGTGCCATACTTCCTGCGCTTTATTGAGACATTTCCCGACGTCGAAGCGCTGGCGGCCGCCGACGAACAACAAGTGCTGCATCTCTGGCAAGGCCTCGGTTACTATCGGCGGGCGCGACATCTGCATCAGGCCGCACGAGCCATTGTGACATCGGGCGGCCAATTACCCGATGATCCGGCGGTTTGGTCCGATTTGCCGGGCGTTGGCCGCTACATCCTCGGCGCGGTGCTGTCGCAAGCATTTGACCGGCGAATGCCCATCGTGGAAGCCAACACTGTTCGCGTGCTGTGTCGTTTGTTCGGCAAGCGCGGCGACACCAAGTCCTCAGTGATGCAACGCTGGCTCTGGCAGTCGGCTGACGACTTGCTGCCCAACAAGCGCATCGGTGACTTCAACCAGGCGATGATGGAGCTTGGGGCACTTGTTTGCACACCGGCGAACCCGCGCTGTGACAAGTGCCCGGTGCGTGCTGAATGCAAAGCGTTTGCCGAAGATATGCAGAACACGATTCCCGCAAAGGCCGCGAGTAAACGGATTGAACAGGTGCAGGAAGTCGCCGTGGTTGTGCGAATAGCTGGTCGGGTGTTGTTAGCCCAGCGACCGAATGATGCCGACCGCTGCCGCTCGATGTGGGAATTCCCGCAGACCGTTGTTGATGGTAACGAATCGAA
>JANLTA010000032.1:0-1887 GCA_031362705.1 Gemmataceae bacterium
GCCATTTTCTGTACCAAATGGCGCAGGGTTCTTTCACGTTTATCTTTATGACCGCGTTCTTGGTACGGTGGCGTTAGCATCACATGCGATGGCGGGCACGACGATTGCGGAGAACAATCGCTCCGGATATGCATCCGTCAATCAAGACGGTTCATCAATTGTGTATTGGGGTGATGCTTCCAATCTAACTCTCGGCGACCACAACGGATTCACCGACGTCTTCGCCTACGTCACGCCGCCGCCCCAAGTCACATCGCTGAAGATCAACGACGGCAGCGTGCAGCGGTCCATTGTGAAGAGCATCACGGTGAGCTTTGATGAGCCGATTTTCATCAGCGACCCGGCGGCGGCCTTCACGCTGACGCGGGTCGGCTCGGCCGGTAGTGTTCAGTGTTCAGTAGTCAGTCAGAACTCGCCTAACGGCACGGTGACGCTCAATTTCAGCGGGGCGCTGACGCAATTCGGCTCGTTGGTGGATGGGAACTATTCGTTGTCGATCAATGCGGCGATGGTGTCAAACATCGCGGCACTGGATGGCAACGGCGACGGCGTCGCCGGGGATAACTGGGTCAGCCCAGTGGGGGCCATCTTCCGCCTGTTCGGCGACGCCGACGGCAACCGCACCGTGGACGCGGCGGACTTCATCTTCATGCGACTTGCATTGGGCGGCAGCAACTTCGCGCTCGATCTCGACGGCGACGGCAGCGTGGAGTTGCTCGACTTCATCGCGTTCCGGAATAACTTTGGGATGATGATTTAAGTCGGGAGTCGGGGTCAGTGCTTTGTGAATAGTTACACACACTCCTCGCCGATGCCTTCTTGGGCTAGTCGTTTGCGTAGGCGGAACAGGCGGATGCGCAGGGCTTCGGGAGTGTGGCCGGTTTTTTGGGCGATTTCAGCGGTGTTCCATCCTTGCAAGCGCAGCTCCAGCAATTGCCGGTCGGCGTCGTCGAGATCACGACAGACCCGGGCGGCGGCATCACGAATGGCGGCGGCGCGGCTTGGTTCGTCGCTGCGACCGGTGAGCGTGGCCAGTACGTCGTTGGCACTTTCCATTGCATTGATTTGTGAATCGAGCCGCATTTGTCGGCGGTGGCGTCGCCATTGTCTTGCAACTTTGCGGCGTACCATCGTGAGGGCTAGAGCGATCAAGCTGGCCGAATTGTCCAAATCGAACTTGTCGCCGCGGAGGCCGCGAATCAGGCTGCGATGGACCGACTGGACCAGGTCGATGGAATCGAGATAGGGTCGCAAAGCCGGGCCAAGGTGGACGCGGGCGGCAATTCTCAGGTCACGTTCATATGTCCGCGCCAGCAGGTTGAGGGCGTCGGCATCGCCGTCGCGTGCTTTCGCCAGTAGTTCGGTAAAATCAGAGGCGTTCGAAGTCACTCTCGCGGCCCAAAGATCTTGCTGTAACGGCGGACGGCTTCTACGGCATACGATACTACAGGATCACCGGTGAGTCACGCCACCACGACAATGTTGGCGAGTTGCCAGGAAAATGTCCTTAAATATGGCCGTTACACACGATTATGTGCCTGCGTTGGAGAGGCGGCTGACCGAGGCGCGGTCGGAACTGGAGCGTCGCATTCGGCTGGTCCAATTCAATGGCGTCGAGGAACTCCGCTGTGATTACCCGGATGTGTGGAGCGATCCGGAAGCGGCTCTGGAATTGATCTACACCGAGTATGTGGCCCGAGTCGAACGCGGCGAGTCGCCCGATCATGATGATTGGTTTCGCCGGTTCCCCGAACATCGTGATCGACTGGAACGACTGTTCGCATTATTTGATGTGATGGCCGCACGGGATACCGGCACCGAGCCGCATGCGGAAACGATATCGGCGGATGACGACGCCGATGACCGCGAGGATTGCACTCCTGAACC
>JANLTA010000075.1:0-11134 GCA_031362705.1 Gemmataceae bacterium
GTTTTGACGCCGACGCCCGACTGGATGATCCGGGCGTTTCAGGACGCCGCCCGCGCGGTGGCCATTAGTGATTACAGTCGGGCCATAGTCTTGTTGAAAGACGTTACCAAAGACGGTGGCGACCGTTCGATTCAAGTCAAAGCACGGACCGTATTGGGTGATTTGGAGCAACAGGCCAACGTGCAACTGACGCTGGCCAAGGCGTTGCACCAGAAGGGCCGTAGTCAGGAGGCAGTCGATGTGCTGGCGGACCTGATGCGCTCCTATTCCGGCACCCGAGCCTCAGGCGAATCGACAACGTTGATTGCGATGGTGACGGCCAAACCTGAAGTGCGCGAAGGTCTACGCGTGCGCCGTGCCCGTGAACTACTGACACAAGCCAAAGATGATTACACTTCGCAACAGTTTCTGAATGCCTTGGAACGCTGCGAAATCCTGTCGGCATCGTACTCGGACCTGTCGGAAGGCGATGAAGCCAAAAAACTGACGGACACCATTCAGGATAATCCGGAGTATCTCGCTAAGGCGTGCGCAGCCCTCAATCATCGCACGGGAGCGATGTACCTGGCTTTAGCTGAAAGCTGGGTCAAAAAAGGCCAACCCGAACAGGCCGTGGTATGCCTGGAGCGTGTCATTCAGATCGCCCCTGGCTCCAGGCCCGCCGAAGCGGCGCAATCACGGCTGACGCAGTTGCAGCCGCAAACACGCACGAGCGCTTACCCGCCGATGGATCGCAAGTAACCCGAGTTTCTGTACCTGTATTTACCGCGAATTGCGTTGCCTCTGATTGCTTCGTTGCTGTAAGATGACAGCAGTAAGGGGCCAAACGGTGCAGATTCCAATTCTGGTTGAGCCGATTCAAGGCCGAGGCTTTCGAGCGCGGACCGGAGAGCCGTTCCGTCTTTCCGTCGAAGCCACGACTAAAGACGAAGCGCGGCGACAACTAACGGATTTGGTCGCCGAAAAACTTCGCGACGGTGCGGTGATTGAACTCCTAGATGTGCCAACGAACGGAGCAGTCGTACCACCGCAGGGTGCGGGCATTCTCAAAGACAACGTACTTTTCGATGAATGGCAAAGGGCAATTGCAGATTATCGCAAACAGATCGATGACGACCCGAACGAGTTATGATCGCATACATTTTGGACACAGACTCGTTATCACTCTATCAACGAGGGCAGGCAATACTTGCTGCCCGGATTGCTCATGCTCGGCCTGCCATAGCGCTTACCGTGATTTCAATCGAGGAACAAATTCGGGGATGGTACACGCTATTGCGTCGAGTCAAGCGTGATGACCACCTTGAAGCCGCCTATCAGGGTTTGGCCGACTCCGTCACAAGTTGGCACGATTTTCCACTGGTACGTTTCACATCGACAGCGATTGCCCGTTATCGCACACTTTTGGCAGCGAAGATTAACATCGGCAAAATGGACTTGCGAATCGCTGCCATTGCATTGGAGTCTGTGGCTATAGTTGTTACCCGCAACAAGCGTGACTTTTCGCGGGTCCCGGGAATAACCGTTGAAGACTGGTCAGCCTAATTCCAAACAACTCCGCCTAATTCCCTTGCGCCACCCGCACGCTGACTCCTGCCATCTCGCAACGCCGCAACTATATCAATCGTAGTCTCCAAATGCCGCGTCGTCGTCGGCGAATAAACCTGTCTCATGCTTCGTTTCCCTTTTCGAGGAAGTGCAATGTTGAAATGGTGCAAGCGGTTGTCTTTTGCGTTCATCATGGCCGGCTCGGCGGTCAGTGGTGCCGACTTGGAACCGACGCCGGTCGGGAAGGAATCGGGCCTCATCGATCGCAAGATCTTTTTTGGCAATCCCGACAAGGCATCCGTAAAGCTCAGCCCCGACGGTAAGCAGATCAGTTTTATTGCGGCAGTCGATGGCGTCATGAACGTCTTCGTCGGTCCGTCGGACAAACCTGAAGCGGCGAAACCGGTCACGAAAGACACGAAGCGCGGCATTCGGCAATATTTCTGGGCTTACACCAATCAGCATTTGCTCTATATGCAAGATGAAGGCGGCAACGAGGACTTTCACCTTTACCGCGTGAATCTCGCTGACGGCGAAGCGAAAGACCTGACTCCGGAAAAAGGCATTCGCGCCATGCCCGAGGATGCGAATCCCAGCTTCCCGACCGAGCTACTCGTCGGCATCAACAATCGCGACCCGCGCTTTCATGACCTTTACAGCGTCAATTTGACCAGCGGCGAACGAATGCTCGTCGCCAAGAATGAGCAATTCTCCGGGTTCCAAACCGACAACAACAATAAGGTTCGCTTTGCTCAGAAAATGATGCCGGATGGCAGCATGGCCATCATGCAGCCGGATGGAAACGGTGGCTGGAAAGATTTCCAGTCAATCCCGATGGAGGACACGCTGACGACCCATCCTGTGGGCTTCGACAAAACCGGCGACGTCCTCTATGTGGTCGATAGCCGTAATCGTGACACCGGAGCGCTGACATCGCTGGACCTCAAGACCGGCAAACAAACAGTGATGGCTCAGGATGCCAAGTGCGACGCGGGTGCCGTGATGATGCACCCCACGGAACACACCGTTCAGGCCGTGGGATTCAACTATGATCGCAACCGCTGGACGTTCCTTGATGCGGCGGTCAAAGCCGACTTCGATGAACTGCGCAAGTTGGCAGACGGTGACATTTCGGTGACTTCACGCACACTGGATGACCGCCACTGGATAGCGTCCTTTCTTATGGACAACGGTGCCCTGCGCTATTACCGCTACAATCGTGACACCAAGAAGGCGAACTTCCTGTTCACTAATCTCAAGAGTCTCGAAGGACTACAGCTATCGAAGATGCACCCGCGTATCATCAAGTCACGCGATGACATGAATCTGGTCAGCTATCTGACACTGCCAACGGGAACCGACATGGCCGGCAAGGGAGTGCCTAACAAGCCGGTGCCGATGGTGTTGTTGGTGCATGGCGGCCCGTGGGCGCGGGATCAGTGGGGCCTTCACCCCTTGCACCAGTTCTACGCTAACCGTGGCTATGCCGTGTTGAGCGTCAACTTTCGCGGTTCGACTGGCTTCGGCAAGCAGTTTCTTAACGCCGGTAATAAAGAGTGGGCCGGGAAGATGCACGATGACCTCATCGACGCAGTCGAGTGGGCAGTCGCGCAAAAGATCGCCATTGCTGACAAGATTGCCATCGTCGGCGGCAGCTACGGTGGTTATTCCACGCTCGTCGGCTTGACATTCACACCGGATACGTTCGCCTGCGGTGTCGATATCGTCGGCCCGTCCAACATCGTTACGTTGCTCAACACAATCCCGCCGTACTGGGCGCCAATGGTGCAGATGTTCAAAGACCGCGTTGGCGATCACACCAGCGAAGCTGGCAAACAGTTCCTGGCCCAACGCTCGCCGCTGACATTTGTGGAACGGATTCGCAAGCCACTGTTAATCGCACAGGGAGCCAACGACCCGCGCGTGAAGCAAAGTGAAGCCGACCAGATCGTCAAAGCAATGCAGGAGAAGAAAATCCCGGTGACCTACGTTCTGTTCCCCGACGAAGGTCACGGCTTTCAACGACCGACGAACAGTCTGGCTTTTAACGCCGTAACAGAAGCTTTCCTCGCCAAGCACCTTGGCGGCCGCTTCCAAACCGTCGGCGATGGCTTTACCAACTCGACGATTACCATCCCGGCTGGCGTCGAAGACGTGCCGGGTGTCAAAGCCAAACTGTCTACCGAAAAGGCGACCAAGTAGAAAGTGAATCGTCTCGTCAGATGGACACGGTCGTGAATTCACGCCGTGTCCATCTCCGGCGTGCCAACATCTAATAAGCCGCCGTGATCATCCCGAGCTTTGCGCGCCATAGCCTGATAACGGTTCCGGATGACGTTGAGTTCCTGCTCTGTCAATTCTTCCAAGTCGAGGAAAGCGTTGTGAGCGCCTTGCATGGCGCGGATCAGTTCGTCCAGTTTGAGTTGCATGGCGGCACTATCGCGGTTCTGTGTGTTCTGCACGAGAAAAACCATCAGGAATGTCACGATGGTCGTACCCGTGTTGATCACGAGTTGCCAGGTGTCGCTAAACCCAAACAGTGGCCCAGTGATGCCCCAAACAAGTATTATCAACACGGCCGTCGTAAACGTGACGGGGTGACCAGCAGCATGTGCGGTCCACTGAGCCAATCGGGAAAACAGTGATTTTGGATAGGTCATTGTGGCTTACCTATTTACTACCGTCGTTCATACCGGCTGCCTGGCAGCCGGCGGACGAGGCTGCGTAACTCCATTTCCATCAGCGTCTTATTGACTTGCGGGACGGTCATGCCCAGATCGCGCACCAGTTGGTCAATGAAGCGCGGCTCGCCGGCGAGGACTTCCCAGATGCGTTTGGCGTCGCCCTCCAGTTCCGGCGGAGGAAGCGTTGGTGCCGATGCCTTAGCCGGTGAATTGGCACTGCGGACACCAATACCGCCGAGGTCTTCCAATACATCATCGACATTGCGAACCAGCTTCGCGCCATTGCGAATCAATTGAAGGCAACCGGCACTGGCGGGAGCATCCACCGGACCTGGCACGGCAAACACCTCGCGATTTTGTTCCAGCGCGTGGCGTGCGGTGATCAACGCTCCGCTGCGTTCATTGGCTTCAATGACGATGACGCCGAGAGACAGGCCGCTGATGAGGCGGTTGCGGGCGGGAAACATGCCCGCCTGCGGATCAAGCTGCATTGCCGTTTCAGTAATGAGCGCGCCCATCTCGGCCACTTCGTCGGCGAGTTGTGTGTGTTCGGGCGGATAAATGCGAGCCAAACCACCTGCCAGCACGGCAATAGTCCGGCCGCCAGCGTTGAGTGCGGCGCGATGGGCAACGCCATCGACACCGCGAGCCAATCCGCTGACAATCGTAAATCCGGCGCGGGACAAGCCGGTGGCCAGCCGTTCGGTGGTACGCTGCCCATAAGTCGTCATCCCGCGTGAACCGACGATGCCGATGGCTTTTTGGTCTTCTGGCCGGATGTCGCCGCGCATGAATAACAAATGCGGTGCATCAGCAACTTGGGTGAGGCGGTGTGGGTAGTCCGCGTCGCCGAGCAACAGTAACTCGACACCGTGTTTGTCCAACAGCCGGCATTCGGCGTCGAGGTCAGCGTTGGCCAGGGCGGTAACGAAGCTCTCGCTCAGTTTTCCGCCGATATGTGGTACAGATCGCAGTTCGCTGGCAGAAGCGCGGCGAATAGCGTCGGCCGATCCGAAGCGATTGAGCAAGGCCGCGGTGAGCCGTGGTCCGAGGCCCGGCACCAGCGTCAGTGCCAGCAAGTCGCGGGTGGGTTGGTCCAATTCCGATGGCATGAGGCCGTTCCGACGAGCCGCGGTCGAGAATAGTCAATGAGGGGGTTTTAGCTCGAATTGGCCGATCGCCAAAAAAAATGCCGTGCGCTCCTTGTATTCGACGGGTGTGGCAGGTACAAAATGCGGGAAGTTCGGGATGGGCTTGTCGCGGACATCGTGGAGCGAAGCCTGCAGTCATCCGAACGAACGACACTCTTCGACGGAGTTTACCAACATGGATTTTCTGAATAGCTGGCCCGTCATGGGCGGCATGTTCGTGGGCTTGATCCTTCTCGTTGTGCTGATGTTTTATCTCAAAAACAAGCAGAGCGACGAGTGATTCAGACCCGCGACTGACCCGGGGTGAACTCGCCCTGGGTTTGTCACGGGGCCGACGTAGCCTTGGTGCGGTTCTTGGCCGCACTGGAGTTCCAATCGCCGACGATTGCTTCGACGGCGATTGCTTTGCGCTCACGCCAAACTTGCAGTGTCACTTTTTGACCGACCGGCATCATGCTGATCAGGTTGATCAGATGGTTATCGTTGCGCACTGGCACTGATTCCACCTGCAATACCACATCATTGGCACGTAAGCCCGCTTTCGCGGCGGGCGATTCCGGCATCACACCGTCGATTTTGGCGCCCTGAGCGCGAGGCAAACCCAGGCTAATCGCGTTGGCAGGCTCGAATCCTGCATTGAGTTGCAGTCCCAGATAACCATGCGCGACCACACCAGTTGTTAACAACTGTCGGGCAACTCGGCGAACAAGGTTCGACGGAATGCTAAACGATACGCCGGCCGAGCTGCCGCTTTGTGACGCAATCGCCGTATTGATGCCGATGATTTCGCCGTTGAGATTTACCAGTGGCCCTCCACTCGACCCAGGGTTGATGGCCGCATCGGTCTGAATGAAGTCCTTGACTCGGATGGAATTGCCCAGCATGACCTGGCCGCGATCACGGGCGCTGATGATGCCGTGAGTCACTGATTGGCTCAATCCAAACGGACTGCCCAGCGCCAACACCCATTGGCCGATGCGCGAGCGGTCGCTGTCGCCAAAGGTGGCTTGTGGCAGATTCACACCTTCCACTTTCAGCACGGCCACATCGGTTTCGGGGTCACCTAACACAGCTGTGGGGCGTAGTAGGCGACCATCGGCCAAATTGATATGGACCTGGTCTGGCCGCGCACCGGCGACAACATGATTGTTCGTGATGACCACGATGCCGGGGCCATCAATAGCGGCGACGATGACACCCGTGCCGGAATCTTCGGTGGTCCGCAGAGTCGTGCCGGTTGCGTTGTTGGTGACAGGCTTCTTTGCTTCGATGGATACAACCGACGGCAAAACCAAGCGAGCCACGGATTCAAAGCGATCGCTTAGCGCAGTCAGGTCGGCGAGATTGCCGCTCAGTGCATTGGTTGATGCAGGGCTTTGCCCCATTGCCAAACCAGAGAGTCGGAAGCCCTGCGAGTAGAAGTAGTTGCCGACGACGACGGCTAAAGTTCCGAAACACACAAACGTCAACAGGCGCATGGCGGCATCCCTCCAAAGTCCGCGCCATTGTAACCAGACCGACTAGGGTGGCCGTGAGATGAGTTGGTGGCCCCGCGTGGAACGAACACTCAAAGCACATGGAATAAACGGTACAAACGAATTGATACGCTGCGGCTTGTTCCACGGAATCAGACAACAACTACGCCACTGCGGATTTTTCGCGGCCGATCATCCGCCAAATGCCAACATCGAAACGTGCATGGGGCGAGAGTGCCGGTACGCCAACGACTTCCTGGTAGGCCTCTCGGGCATCTTGAAAAAACTCGGCCAGCGTCGCGTCAGAGAGCGCGCGACATTCGCGAAGCACAGTCATTTCGATGGGTGTCGCCACTGGTACGACGGCCATGTCCGGATCAGCTTCGACAGCAGCGCGGGTGAAGGCACGGCCGGCATCAGTTTCGGGGACCAACACATAGGCGTCGTTCTTGATCTGATCGCCAATTAATGGAGCGGCCGCGACGGCATAGTCGCTGATCCGTTGCGCGAGTTTTTCATGTTGCGCTTCAGCGGATGAAAACTCCACCTGCGCCACATCAGTGATCGGGAGAATGCCGCCGAGGTACGCCGCTGCCTGCTCAATGAGCGGCCGGCCGAGGCAATTGGCAATATCGGCGCCGGCGGCGGCAGCCAGATGCAAATCGCCCATAGGTGCCAATGCTTCGGATTGCAGCCACTCATCAAGGCCCAGCCAATGCTCGGCCCGGAGCGACTGGATGAACTGCTCCGCGGATTGTTCCAAATCGGTGACGCCGGCCGGGAGCACAATTCGCACCGTCGCCGAACCTTGCACCGCTTCCCAGAATGGGTCACGAATATCCAGGGCACTGGGACCTTCTGCGCCGTTGGTCCAATCGTTCGTAGTACCGCCGGATGAAGCCGTTAGAACCTGCCGCAGATGTTTGAGTCGTTGTCTTGCGAAGCCCAGATCGCGCAACCGATCTTCGAGCCGGCCGCGCAGTGTCATGAAAAACTGCACGCCGGCTTCGAGAATATCCTGTGCGATACGGTTTCGCGCGAACTGCTTGATGGCATCGACGAATGTTCGCAGCGTCCGCCCCGGACCAAATAGTCGCAGGCCGCCCTGGCACGCTTGCTTGGCCGCTTCCAGTTCTTCGATGCGCCGCTTCATGCCCTGGTAG
Source organism: Gemmataceae bacterium (assembly GCA_031362705.1). Classification (GTDB taxonomy): domain Bacteria; phylum Planctomycetota; class Planctomycetia; order Gemmatales; family Gemmataceae; genus JAIBBI01. Next base: position 8,022 of record JANLTA010000075.1, read on the forward strand.
TGTTGTTCAATGGCCTGCCATTGCACGGCAACGGCTTTGTCACAAAACGTGATGATACGGCGAATACCAGTCTCCGCCGTGGCCAGTCGGTGGCCGGGTCCGCGGATCAAGTCTCGCAGTTGTTCGGTCAGGTACTCGTCCCATTCCTCGCCGAGTTGTTGGCTGGAATGGGTCAGCGCCTTGTAGAACTGGCTCTTTTTCCATAGTGATTCGAGTTCGCGTCCGGTGCCAGGGCCGGCCCATTGCCGCACGCGCTCGCTGACTTCTTGCGACCACGTGCCGCTATGTTCATTGGCCATCGGGCCTGCCGATTCCTTCTCGATTTGATCCAACATGCGTTCGGTGGCTTCAACAGGCGTACCAAGTCGAGCGACTACGGCACGGCGATTCAACTCCGTCGAAATCGCATCCCACTGCAGGCCTGTGTCATTCAATGCGGCGGACACTAGTCGTTCGATGAGATCGACCGTCGAAGGCAACACGGTTGCTTGCCATACATCCGCCAGTTTGGCGACGGCACGGCGTGCGGCCACGCGGAGCAATAACCCCCGCGGGAACCACGAAGTGAATGTGCCAAAGCTGCGAAACGCGGTCTTTTCGCCGAAGGCTGAACGACGGTCCCGTTCCAACGTTGGGCCGAGCACGGAAGAAACATCTTGAGTGACAAACGTTGCCAAATGCGCTACTGCGTCGCGCACCGCTTCCGGAGTGCGCTCGCGAGCTGCCAACAAGTAGACGGCGTCGAACGGTGCACCGGGATCGGTGACATGCGGGCCATCGGGGCCAAAATCCGCGTCGTAAGCCACGTCGGGCTGGCGGAAGTGATTCAGTTCCACAAGTGTCGCGTAGGAATTGGCCAACTCGTGCCGGGCCGTGGCTGGATCGCTGGGGCTGCCACAAAACGCATATAGCGTGACGCTTGCTTCGTTGTAGTTAAGTTGTTTGAGTAACCGCCGAACAGAGTAACCGAAATCCGGAATCATGCCGCTGCCGCCGCCGCTGGCTGATGCGAACACGAAAACCCGTGGGGCCTGCCGTCCACGAGATAGCCCGGTCTGCGCCGCCGACTGATCGAGTGAATCCGGCAAAGCCGCAATCTGCATTTCTCGTCGCAGGCGGGCATGGAGTCGGGGGTAGTTGTCTACAAATGACAACCGGCCCAGCGACCGCGAGCCTTGAGGATGCAGGGAACGCGGCATCGCGTGCAGCTTCTCCCGCGGCAACCACGCATTGAGGTTGTCCATCATCCGGCGGCGATAATTAATCACCGGCTGTAGCGGCATGGCAAACGTCTCACCAATGCCCAACGCCACGTCGGGCGAACCGGACGAGGCCGCGTCCAGCGCCGCGGGATCGCAGTCAATCAACAGGTAGCGATACGCTGGGACTTGGCTCAGGTCGCCAAAACGATCCAGCAACCGGCAGCGAATGTCCGTGAGCGCACGCAAGCCAAAGGAACCGATGCCAAGAAACAATGTCGGCCGCAATACACCGCGAATCACATGCGTGGCTGTCGCATCGTGCCGCCCATGCGACATGGCCGGACCGCCCAGGTCCACCTCGGCATCGGCGTCCGACCAGGCCGAACGGGGCTTACGCGCCGACACGGCGCTGGGTTCGTTATCGATACCCCAAATGCTCTCGCTATTGACGGCCTCCGGGTCCGGTCCTTCGAGGCGATACGTCGCGACGCGACGATGGACAGCCGTGGCGGCGTTTTCCGCCATCGGTATCGCACTGATTGCGATTTCCATCGTCTGTTGATCGTTGGCTTCATCGGATCGCGACGGCAGACTGCCGATGTCCGCATGATCCTCGGAGTCAGGCGTATCGAACTCGGCTTGCACGGCAACTTGTGCCAGCGCGTCCACGAATTCTGAACACGAGGCGAATCGTTTCGACGGATCACGTGCGAGAGCCTTGCCCACGATCGCCCGGTCCGCTGCCGCGAGAAACGACAGGTCAGGCAATTCCGACATTTTCTGGACGGCCAGCTGCCGGACGTTCTTGCCCGGAAACGGCCTGCGATCCGTCAGCAGTTCGCAGTAGACAATGGCCAAACTGTATTGATCGCTCTGTCGAAAGACGCGGCCGGTGAAGTTCTCCGGTGCCGCATAGTTCGGCGACATGCCGCCCTGCAAGCCCGCGTTGCCCGGCCGCCCCAACGCTTCGACGAGGCCATAGTCAGCTACCTTGACCCGGCCGTTGACAACAAACAGATTGTTCGGCCGAATATTGAGATGGTGCAAGTCGTACTTTTCGAGATGATCAAGCCCATCAGCAGCATCGAGCAAGTAGCGAACGGCGTCGTCACGCGACAGCCCGGATTGCCCGCGGCTTTGGCAATCTACCAATAGATCATTGAGGTTTCGTTCGGCTAGCTCCATCACGAGCGCCAGTTCGCCGCCGACCACGTCGATTCGCTCGATCAACATCAACAGTGGGTGACGAACTTCACGAATGCGGTTGAGCGCTTTGAGTTCTTTTTCGAGCTTGGTGGCGTCGCCATCGCTGTTGTTCACAGCGCTGTACAGGAATTTGATGGCCTTGAAGCCGCCGGCCGGGCAAGTACACTTCCACACTTCGCCAAATCCGCCCGAGCCGATTGGGGCAATCAGGCGGTATCCGGGTATTGGTTCGGCGTCTACTTCGCGCAGCCAGTTCATGGGATGCACCGATGGATCGAGGCGGAATGTCCCCGCAGCCGAGCCGGGGGGCGTTCGGCTCGCGTCAACTTTAGGTCCGATTTTGCCGGTTGTCCAATCCTTGGCGCGGTACTTCGGCGGTAGGCATACCGCAACTTGCCCCTACAGATGGGACGAACTAATCGGACGGATCGGCAGTTTCCCGACCACCGCATTAAATCCAGTGAAATTTGAGATTCGAAGTGCGAGTCGGCGTGGCATTTCTCGGCGGCTTGCGTTTCAATGGCATCATCATTACGCGGAGGGAACTTATGAAACGATTCGCCGCATTTCTTGGTCTCGCGGTACTCACTGCCACGAACTGCGGCTGCCGGCTGTTCGATCGGCAATGCTGCCGGGCCAAGGCACCCGCTTGTGCAGCCGAACCGTATTGCCCACCTGTGCAACCGGTTTACGGCACACCTGGTC
>JANLTA010000106.1:0-2540 GCA_031362705.1 Gemmataceae bacterium
CCAAATTGGCCACGATCGAAGCGCAGGCTAATAACGCGGATCGTGAACGCCGGGACATGCAGACAGCAATCGTTCAACTTACGAGCTTGCGAGAAAAGATGGGCCAAGTTGACGAAAACAAGAAACTGGCTGAGCAGGACCACAAGGAAGTCGTGTCGATATTAGCCGCCATGCAGGGATTGCGTGACAAAGACGCTCATTTGGAAAAGAAGCTGTTGGATGCCGAGGTCGAACGCAAGGAGCTGTTGCGCGAGATTCAATCGTTGCGGGAGCGGCTGGCCAAGATTGAAGGTCAGCAACAGACGCCTCCCGTGACAATCGGCAAGGCCACCTTGCGAGCCGACAATCGCAACTGAGCCGGGAAAATCATAACCTTTTCTGCATGGATCGGCTCAACAAATTCTTGGCGCACGCGGGAGTCGGCTCACGCCGACAATGCGATGCACTGATTCAATCAGGGCGCGTCAGCATCAACGGCGTTCGGGTCGCCGAACCGGGCACGCAAGTGGACCCGGCCACGGCCAACGTCTGCGTTGATGAAAACCCGGTCCGGGCGGAAAAAAAGGTCTATTGGGTATTGCATAAGCCTCGCGGCGTACTGTGTACGAATCACGACCCGGCTGGCCGCGATCGCGCGGTCGATTATCTCGAACACGTTGAACAGCGTGTCTACACGGTGGGCCGACTCGACGAAGACAGTGAAGGCCTGCTGTTGATGACCAACGACGGCGACCTGGCCAATCGCCTGATGCACCCGCGCTTCGGCGTGGCCAAGACATATCTCGTGCAAGTCGCGGGTTTCCCCACGCCCGATGACATCAAGAAGTTGCTGGCCGGTGTCTTCCTTGCCGAAGGCAAAGTGCAGGCGAAGTCGGTCAAGCGGATTAAGACGCAGGGCACCAGCACGTGGCTGCGCATTGTGTTGTGCGAAGGCAAGAACCGCGAAATTCGCCGCATGTTGGCGAAGTTGAAGCACAAAGTCATGCGCTTGCGCCGTATTGCTATCGGCCCCGTGGAACTGGATCGGTTACCCAAGGGGAAATCGCGGCGCTTATCGAAAGAGGAATTGGTCGCCCTCGAACGGTCTGTGCGGCAACGCACCCGTGAAGGCGATGTTGCGTGAACGTTCCGCACCAAGCAACTGTTGACGTATTGCTCAATGAACGGCTGGCCCGCGACACTTTTCGCATTCGACTTCAATGCACGGACATCGCTCGCTCGATTCGGCCCGGGCAGTTCGTGATGGTCCGGCTGGCAAATGGCAGTGACCCGTTGCTTGGCCGACCGTTCGCGCTATACGACACGGTGCTTGATGGGAACGGACAGCCTTTTGCGATAGACGTTGTTTATCTTGTCATTGGCCGGGTGACCGCCGCGATGGCGGCAATGCAACCTGGTGAACAGGTGGCAATTTGGGGACCACTTGGAAACGGATTTCGCTCCTTCGATGCCGTGGGCCATGTGGCATTAGTCGCCGGTGGCATCGGGCAAACGCCGTTTTTGGCTTATGCCCGTGATTTGCTGGGCACACGCGGCCATGGAGATCAGCCGCCTCGACGGCAGGCCGGCCGCGTCAGCATGTACTATGGTGTTCGATCAGCGGAATTGGCCGCGGGAGTCGATGATTTTCGTAGCGCTGGCTGCGAAGTTCACATGGCCTCGAATGATGGCTCAATTGGCCATCACGGTTTTGTGACTGAATTGTTACGCCAACATTCCAAGCTTGATTTTCTGGTCGGCTGCGGCCCCGAACCGATGTTGCACGCATTGGCCGCATTGGCCCGAGACTGGAATGTTCCGTGCGATGTCAGCCTGGAAACCCCGATGGCCTGTGGCTTGGGTATCTGCTTCAGTTGCGTCGCCCCGGTGAAATCCATCGATGGCTGGGACTACAAACGGGTCTGCGTGGACGGACCGGTATTCGATGCGGCCAAATTATGCTGGGACGGCGAAACCAGCAAGGCGGCGGCGAGTTCAATTTGTTAGACTGGTATCACGTGCTTACAAGCTCCGGAGTTGCCATGATTCGAATCTGCGTTGTCGTCAGCATGTTATTCTTCTCAGTAGTGGTGTTTGCCGACTCGCGCGAAGACAAGGTCGCCAATGCGATCAAGGACATGGCCAGCGACAACGCCAAGACACGGGCCAGCGCCGCCGAGGATATCGGCAAGATTGCCGTCATCAAGAAGTCATATGCGATTCCCGCAATTGAGCCGATGCTCAAGTTATTGAAGGATAAGGATGACACGGTACGGGAGAAGGCTGCCGAGGCGCTGGCGAAAGTGGACGAACCAAAGCAAGTGGTCAAGCCGTTGATTGAGTTGGTAAAGGATGACAAAGTCGAGAAAGTGCGCATCGCCGCGGCCAACGGCCTTGGCCTGATGGGTGAATCCGCCCGTGAAGGCGTCAAAGTGTTGCGCGAAACCGCCGAACAGGCTCGCAAAGACATGAAGATGCAACTGGCGCAATCATGTCAGCGCGCGTTACAGAACATCAATGCAGGCCGAAAAGGTAAGTGATTCGTCACACGTGGGTCGGTG
>JANLTA010000115.1:0-3650 GCA_031362705.1 Gemmataceae bacterium
ACTCACGCGAAAGCGGCTTGGCCAGACTGCGTGCCAGCAGTAAGAGAAGTGCCAACTCTTTGGGAGTCAACTCGACGCGCTGGCCGGCACGGTTGGCCCGCTGATGGACAATATCGATTTCCAAATCAGCGACGCGAAAAACATCCGGTTGCGTGCCAGCGGTGCGACGCAATATGGATTGAACGCGGGCCAGCAACTCCGCGAAGGCAAACGGTTTCACTAGGTAGTCATCCGCACCGAGTTGCAACCCCTTGACGCGATCACGAAGATTATCACGGGCTGTGAGGAACAACACCGGCGTGCGATTGCCGGCCGCACGTAATTCACTGAGGATCGACCAGCCGTCACGTTCGGGCAGCATCACGTCGAGAATGATCAAGTCGTATTCGCCCGCCAATGCACGCTCCAGCCCGGCCTCGCCGTCGGCACAAGCGTCCACGGCAAAGTCGTTCTCGCTTAGGCCGCGGCGCAGAAAGGCCGCGGTCTTGCGTTCGTCTTCGACGATCAGAATGCGGCCCGGCATAGTACGTTAGTCCCGTTCGCCTTGAATTATTGAGGAACTGTCTTGTTAGGAAGTTCATCGTACATTTTTCGCAACTGGCGGTTCTCCGGATCGAGTTTAAGCAATTGCATCAGGGCATCGCGGGCTAATTCGACATCATTGAGTTGCTGTGCGAGTTGAAGTCTCTCGGTGTGAAGCAACACGAAAAATCGCTGTTTGTGGCTATACGGCCAATTGTCGGGCAGTTGCAGCGCGGCGGCAGCCGTGAAGTGGTCGCGCGCGGCCTTGCCTTGCTGATGCTGGCGGGCGAGTTGGCCGAGAATCAATGCGGGAACGGGATGATTCGGTGCTTCCGCGCGGGCCTCCTGCAATAACTTCAGCCCGCGGTCCTGCTCGCCGTTGGCACAACAGAACACCGCCAATAGGACTTTGGGTGGATGTGTGTACGGAGCCAAACTCTGCGCCTTTTGGCAATACGCCAGACTCTCATCGTAGAGTTTTCGTTTGGCACTGATCTCGGCCAATTTTAAGTAGATGTTGGCCATGTCGGGCGAATCGCTGAGGGCCGCGTTACAGATATCCCTGGCTTTCTCGAGTTCACCACGTCGGAGCAAGATGTCGGCCAGATTGAGGCGCGTATCCAGCGAACTGGGTGCCAACTCCATGGCCTTGCGATATGCCTGCTCGGCTTCTTCCGGTTTTTTTTGTACTGCCAAAACCTTCCCGAGTCCCAACCAGGCCAACGGATACTCCCCATCCATCGCGATGGCCTGCCGAAGCTGCGCCTCGCTTCGCACAAAATCGCCATTGGCCAGGAGAGCCATGCCAAGGCCGACCAATGGATACACCGCTTTCGGCCCGGACTTGATGCGTTGCTCCAATATCGTGATGGCCTTCCCGGCATTGCCCAAGCCAATTAATGCGGTCGCGAGTCCTTCCTGGCTCCACGGGTTGTCCGGATGGAGTGCGAGCGATTTGCTATAGCCGACGGCTTGCGATTGCAACTCGTAGCGCTGGTGGTGCTCCATCAGCACCGCGCGTTGATCGGCATGGACCGGCGTCACTTGCAGGTACGCATCCGCCATTTCGTCTTCGGCATTGGAACCATAAACAACCTGGCGTGGCGGACGATTGCGATTGCGGACGTTGTCTTCCGAATTGTCGTAAATGAACGTCGTGAGTAGGCGAGTTCCCCGGGGTAACCGAACGGGTTCCCGGTAACGGTACGAATCGTGCCAGTTTTCATCGAAGTTCTCGATAGAGATCAACGGCTTGCGCGAACCATCGTCCAACTCGGCCGCCACGTACATCTCGCGACACAGCGAATGGGCATGGGGGAAAATCGACTGGATGTCTACATCGACGGGTAGCGTGAATTGGTCCGTCACCACGTGCCGCTTCGCACCGGCCGGAATGTCGATATCGCAACTGCCAATCCGCAGCATCGCGGGATGCTGTTTCGGCGAGTCCTTGGCAAAGCGAATGCCGATGCGGAACTTTATTACCTCGGCCTTACCTGAAGGTTGCAGGTGCGTGTGAAGGACCAGTATTGTCTTGGGGAATAATCGCCAAGCGACTTCGGGTGTGCCGGGGCTGGCGATCAACCCTGGCGCCCAAATGACGAGTTGACCGTCGGGATCCTGTCCCCATGCCATGCCGGCGTAGCCCGGTTCCGGATCTTCGGCATCACGGCGAACGGACTCGTTGGAACTATCGACACCGAGCCGCGCATGATGCGTGACCCGCGGATTGTCGGGACGCAATTCGATCGATTGAACCCAACGCGGTGCATCCAACGGAATCGGCACCACGAAGTTGCGGAACACATCACGATCCTGGCTCGAAAGTGTGTACGCGGGACTTTCAAACACCAGATCGGGTGTTCCCGATTGCCAGCCGTCAACGAAAACAGGCGCGGCAGGCATTCTCGACTCATCACCGATTGGCGTGCCGGCCTCCACCCACTTGGCAAGTGTTTGCAGTTCCTTGTCCGTAAGCCGCCGCTCCCCGACAAAGTTGCCGTGCCCTTCCTTGGGAAGCCAGGGAGGCATCAATCGTTTCTGAGTGACATCGACAATTTGCCGAGCGCGGCGGCGCACGTCATCGTAAGTCAGCAGGCTGAAAGGCGCTGCCTCGCCAGGGTGATGGCACGACGAACATTTCGAAAAGACAATTGGCGCGACGTGGCTGGCAAAAGTCACCGGCCCTGTGGCACTGGCAATTGGCAGAGTTGGTCGGGCACGTAATAGATACAAGCCAATTCCGACACCCAGCGCGACAAATACCGCGAGAACCATCCACAGCGTTGACCCGCGACGTTCGGGCATGGAGACACGCCTCATTGATTCGCAATCATGGTGCGATTAGTTTTTCAAATCGGCAATCAAACAGCCAATCGCCTTGGTTCGCGGATTGGCGACGGGTTGGCCGAGAAGAGTTGATTCTATCGCATCGGCCAGATCGTGGGTCGTTGCTTCGGCCCTTGGCTTGCTGACCTCCAGGTAAAGGTCATCAACGCGCCCGGCATAGGCGATGGAACGATCCTTATTAAATACGACAGCTTCGGGAGTGGTTATGGCTTTGCAATGCGCTACCAATGTATGTTGCGGATCGCGCAGGCCCGGGCATGGGTATCCATATTCCTGCAAGTGGCGACGTATGGCTTCCGATTGCTCGCGCGGATCAACATAGATGAGGACGAACTCGACGCCGCGCTGATGGAACGTATCGTAAAGTCGGCGGATTTCCGGCGCGTACCGGTTCGCGATCGGGCAATCGGTGCGTGTAAATATGACGACGGTGATAGCGTCGTGCCCATTCTTCCACAGTTCAACTGGCTTGTCGTCCAAATCAAGCAAACGAAGGGAATTCACCCAGCCGGGATCACCCCGGCCGCAACCAATGATGCCAATACATACTGCGCACAGATAGACGAACGGCCGCATACTGTTGACCTTTTCGTCTACCCATCACTTCAAGGCGTTTCTGAGCTTGTTGCCTCTGTACGTCGGCGCGACACACGACGATAGAGACCGTACATGCCGAGCGCGACTGGGGTCAGGATCATGGTCGTCGGCTCGGGAACTACCACAGTGCCGGTTTGGAAGGCAAAGTTCCGCGGGCTGTTGACGAGGTTGTTGCCGCCGCC
>JANLTA010000135.1:0-5869 GCA_031362705.1 Gemmataceae bacterium
TCAGCGCTGGATGATCGGTGCGACCGGCTTGGCGGCGGCACTTGTGTTGGCGTTGCGTTTGGGCCTTCCGCAACCAGTGCAGCAACCTGAAGTCGTTGTTGCTGCGAACGTGCCTTCGATTGAGACACGCGTCTCGGGTGCGAAGTCCGCCCTCTGGAGTTGGGGCGGACAGACTCTAAGCCTCATGGGCATACCCGAGATCGCCGACCCGCGCATCAACTCCGGTGGCATCGAGCAATCAATTGAGCCTGCGACAGCCGCGTTAACGAGTGCCGGCAAAGGATTGGTCGAAGGCGTCGAGCCACTCGCATCATCGGCAAAGCGAGCAACCCAGCGCTTTTGGCGTGACCTGCCAACGAATTGAACTGTTGAGATTTACCATGCGACGCCGCCTCCCGTTCATTCTCTGTGTCCTTTGTGCCTCGGTGGTGCAAGACGTTTCCGCGGTGCCACCACGTGATGAACTACTGCGTCTAGTGCCCAAAGATGCCGGCTTTGTGGTCGTGGTGCAGGACCTGCGCGAACATTCGAGTCGAATCCGCCAGTCACCGTTTGTCAAACTCTGCAAAGAATCGCTGCCGGGCCGGGCAGCCGCGAACGCTCCGGAATGGCGTCAACTCGCCGAGTTGGACGAGATGCTGAAGCGCGAGGTCGGCACGACACTGCCGAAGTTGCGCGATGATGTATTAGGCGACGCCGTAGTATTCGTGTGGCGTCCCGGTCCTCCCGACAAACCCGACGCGGAGGAAGGTGTTGTTCTCGTTCGGCCGCGCGACGCCAAGCTGGCGGCAAGTGTATTCGACCACGTTGATGCCGCGCAGACCAAGAGCGGACAACTCAAAGAAGCCACGACACGGACACACGCCGGCCAATCATATAAACGCCGGGTGCATAGCGATGAACCCGATGAATACCAGTATCAGCGCGGAAACTTGCTTGTATTCGGCTCCAGCGAAGCGATGCTTAAGCAGGTGATCGAAGCCGACGTCGCCGATTCTCAACCGGAGTCACCAGTCGCAGCCAAAATGCGTGCGCTCAATGTCGACGGTGCTGCCATCGTGTGGTGGGTGAATCCCCGAGCCTTCGACACTGCACTGGCCCATAAACATAAAGCTGCAGTCGGCCCGGAAGCGGCCATGATCAATGCCATCAGCAAGCACTGGCAAGCGATCGACGGCATCGCCGGATTTGTGCAACTGGCCGACGACATGCGGATCGGCATCGCCATGTCGGCCCGGCCGGAGGCGTTGCCCGCATCGACGCGACGTTTCTTTTCCGACTCGGCCAGTCGTTCATCATTAGTCGAGTCTTTTCCGAAAGACGCGCTATTGACCATCTCAGGCCGCTTCGCGCTGTCGCCGGTTATTGATGCGGGCACCGAGTTTCTTCCAGACGATGCCCGACAACGATTGCGCGAAACCACTAGCAAGACGCTGGGTACCGCGCTAGGAACGGAAGCCATGGCCGCCCTGCCCGCCCGACTTGGTCCCGATTGGGGCGTCTGTGTCACGGCCCCGACGGCCGAATCCAAATCAGCATTACCAGCCGTCACCGCCGCCGTGCGCTTGGACGATGCCGGCACCGGCCCGCCTGTTGCCCCGCGCGTCCTCGATGGCATCAACGCTTTGGCAACCTTTGCCGCGATTGGCTACAACGCCAACCATGCTGACGCCATTGCGTTACGAAGCGAGCGCATCGGCGAAATCGAAGTGCGTTACATCGTCGGCGATGCGACACTGCCTAAGGGCGTGCGACCCGCCTATGCGTGGAAGCAGGGTTATCTCTTATTCGCCAGCACGCCGGATGCCATCGCCAGCTTTCGCGCCCCATCAGAAGCCAATGCGAGTGGCCCTGCCACGCTGATGAGATTCGCACCTAAAGCCTGGGTGAGCTATTTACAAACGCACAAATCAACCCTCGCGGCAATGTTAGCGGTACAGACTAAGAACAATCCAACAGAAGTGGCCGGGCACATCGAAGGCGCGATTCAGTTGTTGAAGCTCTTCAATTCCGTCGAGTTGGCCGTGCGCACCGAGCCGGACAAGGCATGGCTGGAATTGAAGATTGTACCGGCAGCGGCGCTGAAATAGGGCAACAGTTTTCGTAGCGGAAGTCGCCAGACTTCCGATCGTGGCACACAGCGGAACTCTGGCGAGTTCCGCTACGAAGTCATGCTGGGTCAGGCCCCGTCAGTGGTGACAACGCCCGACGCATTGCTTTGGCCATCACGTCGTAGGGTGGATCCTGGCCCGTGAAAAGGTGAAATTGCATCCCGGCCTGCCGCACAAACAAGTCCACTCCGGTGATGACCTTACAACAACTGTCGCGAGCTTGCTTTACCAGCAGCGTTGTCTCCGGCGTGTAGACGCACTCGAAGACCGTCAACTCAGGCTTCAAATAACTTACATGCAGGGGACTATCGTCCACATCCGGGTGCATTCCGATCGGCGTGCAATTGACGGCGATCTTGCATCCTTCCTTATGCCGGGCATGCCATTCCAACGCTTCGCCTCCAACTTCATGGGCCAGCTTCACCGCATGACCGTGGCTTCGGCTGGCGACCCACATCGTGCAGTGGGCTTTGGCCAGTGCGTGAGCGGCGGCTCGGGCCATGCCGCCCGCCCCGAGGATGAGGACCGGACACTTGTGCAAATCGGGCAAACCACCCGTCGGCCCCGGCGGCAACGCGGCATACAGCGAATCCATGAACGCCTGATAGTCGGTGTTGTACGCCTTGAACCCATGCTCTCCGCGCACAAGTGTGTTGGCCGCGTGAACTTCGTCCACGGTCTTGTCGCGCCAGCCCGCTTCGTGGGCTGCCGCTTCTTTATGCGGAATGGTGACGCTGTAACCCTCGACCACGCCGGCAAACGTTTGCAGGCAATGTGGAAACTGGCCCTTCGCCGCCCATACCGGCAGATATAAGCCATTGATTCCGAGCGCTGCAAACGCGGCATTGTGGACCAGCGGGCTAAAACTGTGCGCAATCGGGTCTCCGACAACCGCATACACTTTCGTCTCGCGATTCACTCGCTCAATCCGATAGAGCTTCTTGACTTCGGAATACGATGGCATCCCCGGCGCGATGCCGCGTTCCTTATTGAAAGCGGCATAGACGAACGGTGCACCATACGCCGCACAGATCAGCCGGCTCGGGAAGCCATAATCGCCCATGCAATAAGCCACCGTCGGCTTCGTAGCCCGCTTCATCAAGTCAATAAGTACCTTGTTGTCGGCCAACGTATGAGCCATGACGGCAATCTTGACCACGTCCGGGTCCTGGTTGCACATCTTGTCATAGATTTCGTCGAGGTTGGCCGGAACCTCCTTGAGATTGTGATAACTGATAATGCGCTTGACGCTCTTGAAGCGGCGAATCTCATCGGCAACATCTGTCTCCAGATCGACCCATTCGAAGCCGCCGGTGACGATGACTTGCCGCAACAGCATTCGGCGCGTGTCTTCGCTGGCCGCCCAACGACCGCCGTCGGCCGGGCGGCGCACCGTCGCGATCAATTCGCACTTTTTCTCGGCAATGATGCGTTTGATGTCGAGCGCACGCGCCACGAAATCCAGTCGCAACTCGACAAGGTCCGCGCCGACCCGGACGGCTTCGCCCATTTCCGCCAGCACCATGCGGTGTCGCGTCCGACCAATCACGGTGCAAATGCGCGGCGAAGTCGCGGTCATCTCGTTCCAATCCGTGCGAACCTGGAAAGCAATTGGCTTATCGATTATAACCCACGACGGCACGGTTTGGACCGGTTCGCGCGAAAACGAGCCTATACAACAGAAAGACAAGGGGGTGGCCTGATTTGATAATGAGAGTGATTCCGCTGCTGGCTGCCGAAATATTCGCAATGGCGGGCTGCCGGCCCCCCACCACCGATCCCCTGGCCGACGTGATTCGCCGCGGCGAACTCCGCTGGGGTGGCGACGAAGAAGGCGGTGGACCGTACATCTTTCGTTCCGACGACGCCACGAACAGGCTCACCGGATTCGAAACTGATCTCTTTGATCACCTCGGCACATCGCTTAACGTGAAGTCAATTTTCAAGCAGGCCCAGTGGACTTCTCTGCTCAATGAACTCGGCACTGGCAACGTCGATTGCGTCTGCAACGGCATCGAACTCACTCCCGAGCGGTTGCGCACCGCCATCGCCACCATTCCCTACTTCGTGTACGAGCTGCATTGCTTCGCCCGCACGGAAGATGCACTGATCAACGATTGGGCCGATCTGCACAAAGCCAAACCCGGCGGCGGCCGCTGGATTGTTGGCGTGCTCGAAGGCACGTCGGCAGATTCCGTCATGGCCAACAAGTTCGCCGATCACGTTGACGTGAGGCGATATTCAGGCACCACGGAAGCCTTCCGCGCCGTCGAGAACAAGCTGATCGACGCAACCGTGACCGACACGCCGGCCGCTGCGTTCTACGGCGACAAGTTCAAGGTCAAGCAGGTCGGAAAGCCCATTGAGCGCGGCTACTACGCGATCTACTTGCGGCCCGGCGACGTTCAGCTTCGCGACAAATTGAATGAAAAACTGCGCATGGCCCTCGCCGACGGCACCATGCAGCGCATCTTGAGCAAGTACAACATCTGGAATGAAACTCAGGTCACATTGCTGAGCGCTGAGACGCAGTCGCTACCCGAAACAATGCGGCCCACCGGCGTCGCCGACAGCAACTGGTCGGTCGTCAGCCGCAATTGGTCGCCGTTGTTGCAAGCTGCGGCCGTCACGGTGCTATTAAGTGTCATTGCCATGCCCATCGCCATCGTTGCGGGGCTTTTCATCGCTCTCATGCGGATGTACGCCCCGCGCTGGCTCAGTTGGCCCTTCGCGGTGTACGTCGAGATCATTCGCGGCACACCGCTGTTGTTGCAGTTGTTGTTTATCTACTTTGGCGTGTTGCCGGCCCTCGGCATTGCGTCAGTCGAGTTATTGCGTGGCAACGCCGCCCTGATCGCATCCGTAATCGGCTTGTCGATGAACTACGCTGCTTACGAAGCGGAGATTTACCGTGCGGGTTTGCTGGCGATTCACGCCGGGCAGATGGAAGCCGCGCTGGCCTTGGGGCTGACGCGCAACCAGGCCATTCGCCATGTTATTGTTCCGCAAGCCGTTCGCCTCGTGGTTCCACCGGTGACGAACGACTTCATCAACCTTTTCAAAGACACCGCCGTTTGTTCCGTCATCACCGTGGTGGATCTGAGCAAGCAGTACAACATTGCCGTCAATAACAACCCCCGTGCCTTTGGCGAACTTGCACTGGTCACCGCCCTGTTGTACCTGGCGATGAGTTACCCACTTTCAATTGTGTCTCGCCGTCTGGAACGGCCTACCCGGACAGGACGCTAATGCCCGACGCCATGATTGTCGTCAGTCATCTGACCAAATCGCACGGACCGTTGCGCGTATTGGATGGCATCGACCTCACCATCGGTCGTGGCGATGTGGCCGCCGTCATCGGTTCGTCCGGTAGCGGCAAGTCAACTTTGTTGCGCTGCATCAATGGGCTGGAACCTTTCCAGGCTGGCTCCATCCAAGTGGATACCCAGCAATTATTGCCTGACACGTCGCCAAAATCATCGGCAGCATCCCTACTCGCTTTGCGTCGCAATGTCGGCATGGTTTTCCAGCAGTTCAACTTGTTCCCGCATCTGAATGTGATGGACAACGTGACGCTAGCTCCCCGCCGCGCCATGCACTGGCCCCGCGCCAAAGCCGAAGAACAGGCCCGTCGCCTGCTCGATCGCGTTGGTCTGGCCAGCAAATTGAAAGCGAAACCCGAGCAACTCTCCGGCGGCGAACAACAGCGCGTCGCCATCGCCCGCGCCCTGGCCGTACAACCGCAGGTGATTCTGTTT
>JANLTA010000149.1:0-8976 GCA_031362705.1 Gemmataceae bacterium
TGCGGCGGAGTGTTCCGGCGCGGCAAAAGGAAGGATTCATGAAAACTGATCGGACGCTCTTCCCTTCGCCCCGCGTTTCGGGTTTACTCTACCGTAGCGGGCGCGGCTTACTCTCCCAACATCTCGGCCGTTCCGCCCGCCGCGGAGTGCCATCATGCGACTTCCCATTCGTCGTCGAGCGTTCACGCTGATCGAGCTGCTGGTCGTGATCGCCATCATCGCAATTCTAATCGGTCTGTTGCTGCCGGCGGTGCAGAAGGTACGCGAGGCCGCAGCGAGGTCACAGTGCGCCAATAACATGAAACAGCTCGTTTTGGCGCTGCACACATTTGAGGGAGAGCGCGGTTATTTCCCGCCCGGTATTGGTGCCATCGGCGACGGGCGTATTCAAAAAGCGAATTCGGCGCGTCTAACTACGGCGACACTTCCGGCGGGACTGCGAATCGCCAGCGTTCATACGTGGATTCTTCCTCTGCTGGAACAGAAGGCTTTGTTCGACAAAATTCCCAATACGAATAACGCATCTCCGCCGGGTTGGGATCCCGTCAAACGATTTTCTGTGATCAGTGAAGTCAAACAGTTCATATGCCCGTCGGAACCGCGAACCGCTGAGAGCTTTGGGCTCGACCGTGCGATTTCCGACTATGCAGGCGTCGCAGGTTCTTCTTTGTCCTACCAAAACGGACCTTCGGGATTCCGCACGGGAGACGGTATTCTCTTTTGGCGGTCGCGGGTACGAATTGGAGATATTACAGATGGCACAGCGCAAACGGCCGCATGGGCCGAAAGGCCCTATGAATCGTCTAATCCTCCGGGATCCTGGGGTTGGTGGCACACAACCACCGGATCTACATTTAACGAATGGTATGACCTCGACTGCCTGGTGGGCGCGGCGGAAAGATCCGATCAGACTTCGAATGGAGAAATACCGGGATGTCCACCCGTGCCCGCAGCAGCGAGCCAATGGCCAACGTCTCCGAATTTTCTGCCGAAATACAATAGGCCCGGCCCCATCTCAAACGCGGGTTCGATTGGACATATTTGCGACCATATGCGAGTTTGGAGTTTCCATTTCGGTGGGTGTCTGTGGGGAATTGCCGACGGGTCTGTTCGGTTCATTCCCTATCAGACAAGCGATTCTGGCCGGGCTGCCATTCGATCACTATGCACCCGTTACGGAGCCGAAACGGATGTCGAAACCTTGAACTAGCTGCCGAATGACGGCTGAAAGGCAGGACGGTATACCGTCCTGCCTTATTTTTTTTGGCCTATGTCATCAGTATGGCCATCATTCCATCCTGCGTATTCAACAGCGAATAGTGTTCTGAGTCTGCGAAGCGGCACAACCTGATGTTTTTTGTCAATGCGCTTCCTTATGAAAACATGATAGCAACCGGATTGATATATCAGCACAACAGGCCTATACTTGAAAATGAGAATTTATGAGGAAGGTATCGGCTGCGAGGTCACGGTCGGCCGATGGCCATGATTGAGCACAAGATCGCCTTCCGCATCAGTTCTTTTCCCGGATGTGCGGGCGATTCCCACACCGGATCATATTATCTCGCCACGTCTCATTGGAAGGAGATGGCCATGGCTCACCGGACACGTCGACGTGGATTTACCCTGATCGAGCTTCTCGTTGTCATCGCAATTATTGCGATTCTCATCGGCTTGCTGCTGCCAGCCGTACAAAAAGTACGCGAAGCCGCCGCACGCACGCAATGTGCCAATCAGATGAAGCAGATTGGACTGGCCTTGCACAATTTTCACGACACCGCCCAGAAGTTTCCGTCGCCGCGGCCGGGTCCGGGAACGTATACGTCCTATTACTCCGGTCCCGCGGCGGGCCCCGGCATTGGCGGTGGCTGGATGGCGCGCATTCTTCCCTACATGGAATTGTCTTCGATTCATGAAGAGTGCAACAAATCGCTGGCTTCGTTTGACCCTCCGACCGGTGCTCCGATTTCCGGGTCGCAACGGCAAATCCCCGCCTATGTTTGCCCCTCAGACCCGCGAGGCAAGACGGCTTTTGCCGGAACCACAGGCGGATTCGGCGGCGGTGCACTCACAAACTACGTCGGCGTCACTGGTAACGATGAGGGAAGCACAGCCAATTATGGCATGGCGAAGAACGGTGTATTTTGGGTGGGCACGCGCTCAGGAAACGACAAATTAGGGAATCCAGGAACACGCATCGCTGACATTACGGACGGCACTTCCAGCACGGTCGCGGTCGGCGAACGCCCTCCGGCGGCCGACCTTTACTGGGGATTCTGGTCGTTTAGTGACTTTGATGCCCTGATGGCGCTTCCGAACTACGACACGGCATACTCCGGTTGCACGCTGCCGGGCTATTTCTCGCCAGGGAAAGTTACCAACAACTGCGACACAAGCCACTACTGGAGTTTCCACACCGGCGGCGGCAATTGGCTGCTGGCCGATGGCTCGGTCAGCTTCAAACTCTACTCGGTCGGCACGACGTTACTTCCGAAAATGGCGAGCCGCAATGGTGGCGAAGCAATTGCCGAGTGACAAAAACGGCAAGCAGCTGTGGTCGAACTCTCGACCGCAGCTGTCACTCTTGATGATGTTCCGAGGAAGAGTTGTGAACAAGTCCAGGCGACATTTCTTGCTCGGCTTTCTAATCGTGTGCTTTGCGACACAGTCGGGTTGCGGTGGTTCACGCGGCGATATCAGCGGCAAAGTGACGCTTCAAGGTAAAACCGTCGCCAGCGGCAACGTGATGGCCGTCGCCTCCGATGGCATCCCGTATTATGGGAAGATTGAAGCGGACGGCACTTTTAAGATCACGGATGTACCGGCCGGTGTCGCCAAGATCGCCGTCAATAGCCCAAATCCCGTTCCCGATCCGGGCAAAGTGGCAGCCGCCAAAGCCGGAGCCAAACGCGGAGGGCGTGAACAGGAAAACCCTATTACCGCAACGCCGACCTCCGATCCGAAACTCTGGTTTGCCATTCCCGCCAAGTATGGCGATCCTAACACATCTGGCAAAGAAGTTACGATCAAGTCCGGGGCCAATACAGTCAATATCGACTTGGAATAGCCGGTTTCGCTACGATATCGTCATGTCGTGCCGGCCATCATTGCTAGTATTGTGTGTCCTTTTTGTTCCAGCCGGTCAATGCGCTGACCCACCGCCCGGTTTTCATCGTAGCCCACATTTCAACGAATGGGTGCGCGAGCAGTGGATTGAGGGCGATGTTCGTGTTGTGATCAATTTGCCAGTGACGTTCGATGTGAAGCTGCCAACGCGACTGGTAATCTTTGCAACGCCGAACGGCAACACGATCGAGTGGACGCTAGGTTGCGCCACAGTGCCGGGACTGGATTGGCATTATGATATTCAACATGTCTCCGCACAAATTCGCCGACTGCGCGAGTTGACGCCAAACGAAAATGTCGTGTTAGCGTGTCTGGAAGCCGAGGTTTTGGCTTGGCCGGCGTGGCGCAAGAAACCTGCCGATGCTCCGACCCGGGTTCAACGTGTTGTCGATTGGGTGCGCGTGCAGATTCCGGGTGGTTCAAACCGTGTCACGCTGACAGGTCACAGCGGCGGCGGCAGCTTCACGTTTGCATTTCTCGACGCAGCCGACGCTATCCCGGATTTCATTGACCGCATTGTCTTTCTCGACTCCAATTATTCATACGACGATACCAAACAGCATGGCGACAAGTTGATTGCCTGGCTCAAAGGCGAATCCGGAAGAAAGTTATGCGTTATCGCCTATGACGACCGCGAGATTACGATCAATGGCAAGAAAGTTGTCGGCCCCGATGGCGGCACCTATCGTGCATCGCAGCGGATGATGATGCGGTTCAAAAAGGACATTCCTCTCATGGAGTCCAACGAGGGCGACTTCATCAACCATCATGGCCTCAACCGCCAGCTCGCACTTCGCATTCATCAGAACCCGACGAATAAGATTCTCCACACAGCACTCGTCGGCGAAATGAATGGCCTGCTACAAGGGCTGACCGAAGGAGAAGGCAACAAGTGGGGCACGTTCGGCGGCCCGCGCGCATACTCAAAGTGCGTGCAGCCTGCGCCCGGCATTCCACCCCGTCCGGCCGATGCGATTGGCGGCCGGGCGTTCATGCAGTCAGTCGTCAACAAGCCACGCGGCGAACGTGAAGAGGCGATTACCGCCGAAATCTTGCGCGGCAACATCCCGCAGTTTCTCCGCAAGTTCAGCAAAGTCGAAGTCAAAACTAATCAACAAGTCGCAACCATCGAGGTCATGCCCGACTACCTCTCTGTGGGTTCGGATGATGATTACGTTCGTGTGCCAATGAGTCCATTGACCGCTCAAAGGATCGCGGATGCATTCGGGTGTGCCTTACCGACACGCAAAATTGTCGATGACGTGTACCGGCAGGCCGCCTTGAAACTTGAACCGATCTCGCTGACCGAATCTCGGGAAGCCGTCGCCACTTTCGTTCACCATCACGACATGATTGAAGCACAGCGCACCAACAAGGAGTTAGGCCAGCTTGTTGCCGGAATCAAGAAAGATGTCGTCGTGACCAACCGACTTAATGAAAAGGCCAACCGCGTTGCCTTGTATGGCTGGCATCAACTGGATGGCTCGCCGATTCAGCCCCTTACCGTTGTTCATGTTAACTGGTATGTCGATTACAGCCACGGCGTACGACTGATGTCGCGCAACATCACTATCGATGGGAAGCCGCGCGATGTGCGACACGTGTTGCAAAGCGCGGCTCTGTGCGGCTTACTCAGCGACGAGGGGCCGATTCTACGGCCAAGTTACTGATGTTGCCGAAGAAGACGCTGTTTGCATTCGCATTAGAGCGCGAAGCCAGGCCATTTCGGCGTGAGTGTCCTTTGGCTCGCATCATCATCACTGGCGTGGGGCCAACACGAGCGACTGACGCCATTGCCAAGGCCATCCAAGAACAACGGCCCAATGCAGTCGTAATGTCGGGGTTTGCCGGCGCGTTGAGCGACGATTTGCACGTCGGTGACATTGTCATGGCAACCGATGTCTATTTCAATTCCCCTCCCTCGCAGGGAGGGGTAGGGGAGGGTTTCATTGCGGCAACAGCAATCGTGAGCAACTTGGACATACACGTGGAGCAAAAGCAATCCCTCCATGGCCGCATTCTGTCAGTGGACTGCATCATCGGCTCACCAGCGGAAAAACGCTCGTTGGCGTTGCGTCATCAGGCGATTGCGGTCGACATGGAATCGGCTGCTGTAGCGCAGATGTGCGACGATAACAATATCCCCTGGGTCGCCGTGCGCGTGATTTCCGACCGTGTTGATACGGCGCTTTCGCCAGAGTTGATCGAACTTTTGAACGGCGGATCTGTGTCCGTGTTGCAAACGATGCGTGCCGTATTGCGGCAGCCGTCGCTGCTGTTGGAGTTTCGCCGACTGGCGCGAGATACACGATTGGCCGCGCAACGCTTAGCTGAATTCTTGGGCGATCGCGTGCGGGACTAGTCGTTCTACCGTACCTTCGCTTGAAACTGCACGATGCCGCTTTGGCCGGGTGGGATGTCGCCGCCGATCTCCCAGCGGAGGATCACCGAGCCGGCCGCGTTCGGTTGCATGGTGAACGTGCTGGGCCGGTCGCCGCGCGAGCTGCCGGCAACATATTCCAATCGCGATGCCAGGCTGTCAGCCACGACTACTTCCTTGGCCGGGCGGCTGCCGTAGTTCACGAACTTGATGGTGAACGTGATCACGTCGCCGGGCTGGGCCTCGCGCGGATCGAGCGTCTTGATCAACACGAGCGGTTGATCCGGCTTGCATTGATCGCGATATTGCGTCAGGCCAAGTGGTTCGACAACGGTCGCTTTGACACGAAGTCCCTCGACGGTGCCCAATACTAATGGGCAGCCAATGTACGATTCCAATTCGTGCCATCCCGTGCGGGTAATGGCACCGCGCACCTGTTCGCGGACCCTCATGGCAGCTGGATGCGTATACGCCTCGGCTTCGCGTGCCGGCCGTTTAGCACGATTCAAACCCGGGGCGATGGCGGTATCTGCGGTGCCGGGCGGCAACGATACGCCAACGCCGCCGATCGCGAGTTCTTGCCGCATGATTGGCATGCGTGGCGCGAACAAGCAAACTCGGTTTGAGATCACGGCCCGCTTGCGATTGCCGTCGCGATATTCGATGGCCGTATCCGTTGGGTCCAGGTTGCCCAGGCGACCATTCGGGCCGATACCGACACGCGAGCCGATGTCGCCGCCATCAGGCAGCAACTCTTCAGTCGGAATACGCGGCCCGAGAATCGGGTCGAATTGTTGAAACTGCCGCATCGGCAGCATCGGCGGATACGCCGGCGGCGCGAGTTGCTCGCCGGGATAGTTCATCGCTCCCGGCACGTCCCACTGCAACATCTCATCTTGCGTGAGCGTTCGCCCGCCGATGCGGACAATGGCAAGCGGTCGGCCACGTTTGTGTGCTTCTTCCAGCGGATCTTCGCCACGATTCACATCCGTTTCCAACGGTCGGTCCGGCGTGGTCGTTTCTGGCGGCGCTTCCAATGGGTTTTCCAGATAGATCACTTTGGTGACGATCCCACCTGCGAGCGCCCGGCGAAGATCATCCGCGCTGATCGTCAGCGTGGCCGGATAGTCTTCTGGTTTCAGAGTTACTGGCATGAACAGAGTTGATCGCACTTCAATAGATGGATCGATCGCGGTATTTGGTTCGTCTTCAAACCCTTCAAGCCGCAAGCGATGAACATAGCCAGGCCGCAAGCCCACCACACCGTTCACTATGCGGGCATCACCGGTTCCTGGCCGCCAGGTCACACGTACTCCCGACGGTGCGATGACACGCACATGCATCGCCGGTGCAAAAGCCGACGGTGGGCTTGGCGGAGCGGCAGTCAACAGGGCGGTGAGTAGAAGTGCGTTCATAATTGGTCGTCAGTGGCTAGTGGTCAGTGTTCAGCGACCAGTGGTTGTGGCCCGTTAATGACAATGGTCAGTTGTCCCCCGGCACGCTGAGGCTTCCGGCTGACAACTGACCACTGATAACAGATCACTAAAAACTCCTACTTCATGCGATACCACGCAGCGTCCGCACTCGCGGTTACCTTCGCGCCGGTCGGTTTGATCGGGGCGATGATGGTGTTGGGTGCTGGAGCAACTGGCGGGCCGCCACTTGGCGGGGCCATCATGCCGGGCGGCATCATGTTCGGCCGTGCCGGTCCCAAGGATGGACTGCCGTATGGTGCGTCGATTGCGGGTGTGTTCGGTGCCTCGAGATCGATGTTGCCGATGCGAAGGATCGCCAGCACGCTGCCACGCCGTTGCGCTTCAGCGACCGGATCAACACCCGGTTCGAGCCGCGAGCTGACGACCTCGTCGGGGCCAGCTGCGGTCAAATCCTGGTACGCCGGGTCCGGCAGGTAGATCACCTTCACGACGAAGTTGCCGGAGCCGACTTGCTCAAGGTCTTCTTCGCTGATGTTGATCGGCACCGCACTGTGTGCCAGGAACGTCGCGGTCTTGCTCGAAGCCGGAATCACTTCCAGCGTCGGGTACAGTTCCAGCCCCGCACGGTTCGGGAAGTCGGTGAGCTTGAGGCGGAAGGCCGCTGCCTGCGGGAAGTTGTAACGTCCCGGAGCTTCAACCATGGTTGGCGTGAAGCCGCCCGCGCCCTGCCCGTTGAACCATGCCACCTTCATGCCGGCCGGGCCGCCGAAGCGAATCGACGTGCGGCCATTGCCGTACGGATTCATCTGCGGGCCAACCAATGCGCCGGTAGCCGCCACCGCACCCGGCACGCCTGTCGGAAGTGGGCAGGCATCTCTCTTGGGACCAAAGCCTGAGCCTGAAGCTTGCTTCACGCCGCTATCGACGTTGTTCGTTGTTGCGGCCGTCTGCCGAATATTGCCGCGTTGCGTCTCGACCGACGGCTTTTCGCCGGCGCGAGCCGCGACGGGATCGCCCCATGGTCCGACAGCGGTGGGCACGGCTTTTATCGTGCCGGCCACGCCGGTGTGGGCCTGTGGGCCAGGATCAACCGTTGGTGCCGACATACAGCCGCCGAGCGCCGATAGCAGCACGAGCGCGTGCGCTTTGCGTTTCATCGCAAACCCCCTCGATGCCCCGATGCCCGGGGACGTGACTCGCCGCAGAGTGATTCCGCTTGGCAAATCATCGACTGGGCAGCCCCCGGAACTTGCGGAAAATCCCGCACAGTTGCTTCGCACGGCAAAGGCAGATTGCCAAAGCTCCCTAGTGTGAAACGAAACCGACTCATCGTTGGATCTCCTTCGGCGATTCTGCGTGCCTAACGCCGACGATCATCGCTTTCACTCATTCCCGACAACCGGAACGTGCCGAGACGTATCCCATTCACCAGCGGACATGCGTCCTCCGACGGTCTACGCTTGGAATGCCAAGGCATGCGCGCAGCATCACACAGACGCGCACGAAGACGATGCGAACAGGCACTGTCGTTGTTGCCGTGGGCTCGACCGCCCTTCACAGTGGGGCGTGCTCGAGGATCGTTGTTGTTGGTCATTTCCCGACCGCTCTTCACTGGCGGAGCGTGCCCGGTAATCCCCGTTCTGCCCCGAGGCAGCTGAGGTTTACAAGCGTCGCCCTTGCTTGCGCTTCGGGCTCAGCTTGAGTGTCGCATAATGAGGAGGAAGAGGAGGAGGAGGGGGATGTTTGGGTGCGACATTTTTGTTTGCGTCCCGGTCATGTCCCGCTGCATCGTCTTCCAGCAAACTCGGCCATCAACATGACAAACACGCCGAGCGTTCGGTGGTGCGCTCGACTCGACTCGTCCAGTGCCGATCCCGTGAACCCGAGGATCGACAAAGCCATTGACGAGTCTTCGCCGTCATATCGCGCACAGTATGGCCATCGCCATGCGCGACTCCGCATTCCAACCAGGCTGGTTCAAAGCCCGGCTCGAACACGGATCATTGGCCGCGGTGCAAGTCGACGTCGCACCGC
>JANLTA010000161.1:0-8877 GCA_031362705.1 Gemmataceae bacterium
GCTCGACAAAGCCGCCGCCAAACGGACCATTCACCCCAATGCCGCCGCCCGCAAGAAGTCGCAATTGGCGAAGAAGTTGCTGGCAAAGAAGACTGCGAAAGTTTAGCTACACAAAAAAGCAAACGACGGTGGAGTCCTTCCGCCGCCGTTCACTTCGCGGATAGTTGCAGATGCGTTATTGAATGTAAGCGATCTGGGCGCGGGTCAGGCCGCCGCCGCCTTCGCCGGGGTCGGCGAACGACACTTGCGTGCGCTTGCCCGGTTCGATGGTGATGTTTTCCGTTTTCTCGATCATCTTGCCGCCACGTTCGACTTCCATGCGAATCGTGTAGTTGTATTTCGAGCCGGGCGCTAGATCGGGCGTGCGGAAGGCGCGGGTGGTTCCCGTCAGCGTCATCAGGTGTTTTTCGACATACAGCCGTGCGTCAGCCGGGAGGTTGACCACCACGGTCGCCTGGTTCGCGGGCACAGTCGCATCAGCGGCTTGCGGCGGCGGGCCGTAGGGCAATTGATTCGGCATGTTCAGCGGTGGGACCGGGTTCATCACATTGCCTTGCGGCATGGAGTACGGCATCCCCTGCGTCATCGGCATTCCGCCATAAGGATTCATCGGCATCGCGCCATAAGTGTTCATTGGCATCGACGTGTTCATGCCCATTGGCATTTCATAACCCGACGACGACATGCCGTAGCCACCCATTGAATAGCTGCCTTGGCAGCCACCCATGCACCCGCCCATGCAACCGCCGTAACAGCTCATGGAGCCGTAGCAGCCATTGCATCCGCCGCAACAGCCGTTGCAGCTTCCGGAGCTGAAAGCGTTGTGGAAGAAATCACGAATGCCGAGGAAGCCATAGCCGCCGCAACCGCCTTGGCACCCTGTGCAGCCGTTGCATCCATAGCAACTGCCGCCTGAACAGCCGTTACAGCCCTGACACCCGCCGAGGCACGATTCGCCTCCGCGGCTAAACAATCCGCCGAATGCCGGAGCGGGAGTTCCCGTCGTGAGCATGGCGGCAACCACGATGCTGTACATGTTAAGTTTCTCCGCGTGAGTCGAGTCTTTCGATCAGGCAGAGAGGATAAGCTGGAGAAGGGGTGTCAATCGAGTAAACATTGGCGATTAGCGAAGAGAATTGTAGGTCAGGCTTGCGCAAATGCGCCAGAGTTTACCGAGTCGGCAGCGTCGGCTTACACGGTCCATACGGTGTGTCCCGCAGGAATGGTGTGCCTGCGCGGCGACCGAGCCGTTATAATCCCGGAAACCGCCCTTTCGCCCACCGGAGCCGGTCTATGAACCGCTGGAATCTCGCCTGGCTCGTCACCATCCCGACCATCATCGTGACCGGATTGGTCTTTGCCTACAGTGCCCCGGTCGGTCGGGAACACAAGGAAGACTACGAACTGATCCGACTGTTCGCGGAGGTCGTCAACTCCATCGATCAAAACTATGTCCGCGAATTGGACGCCAAAGGCCGGCGGGAACTCGTTGAGAACATGATTGAGGGTGGCCTGGAACGGCTCGACCCGCACACCAACTATTTCAACGAGCGCGAACTCCAGCAGTTTCGCATCAAAAGCAAAGGCAAGTTCGGCGGCATCGGCATCAGCGTGCTTCGCGACCAGAACAACAAAGGTCTGCTGGTGACTAGTCCGATTGCCGGCACTCCAGCTTATGAGGCTGGCATCCAACCCGGCGACCTCATCACCCAGGTCAATGGCGTCTCACTCGAAAGCAAACGATCCAGCGATGCGATTGAATTGATCCTCGGCGAGCCTGGCACGCCGCTGACGCTGACGGTCTTGCGCGACGGGGAAACCGAACCGGTTCAAGTGCCTTTGAAAAGGGCGACCATCGAAGTGCCCACGGTCGTCGGCGACGTGCGCAAAACCAGCGATCAACGCGAATGGGACTTCTTCATCGACAAAGACAAAAAGATCGCTTACGTCCGTGTTCTCGAATTTGACGAACCGACATCTGCCGAGTTGCGCAAAGTACTTGAGGAACTGCAAGTTCAGGGCATCAAAGGACTGATCCTGGATTTGCGTGCGAACCCCGGCGGCTTACTGAAGAGTGCCGTCGAAATCTCGGACATGTTCTTGTCGGAAGGGGCAATCGTCAGTACGCATCGTCGGCGTTCGGAAGACAATGAGACTTTCAGTGCAAAGCGCGGCAACGATCTAATGGAGCCGGCAGCCGATCATCCGATTGCGGTGTTAATCGATCACTTCAGCGCCAGCGCCAGCGAGATTGTCGCGGCCGCGTTGCAGGATCATCATCGGGCCACGATTATCGGCGAACGCAGTTATGGCAAAGGCAGCGTGCAGAGCTTCCACCCGCTCGAAGGGCGCAAGACGGCACTCAAAATCACCATAGCCAGTTACTGGCGGCCCAGCGGCAAGAACATTCACCGCTTCCCAGAGGCCAGGGAGGCGGATGACTGGGGCGTCCGGCCCAGTCCCGGTTTCGACATTACTTTGAACGAAAAAGAACGCAAGGAGTATTTTGAGGGCCGGCGCTATCGGGACATCGTTGCCGGCAAGACTGGCAACGTTCCGGAAAAGCTGCGCGAGAAGATGCAGGCACCGTTTACGGACAAAGTGCTGGATAAAGCCTTGGAACACATTCGTGAACAGCTCGCCGCCAAGACGAACACGGCCGAATGATCGAGCCGGCGGTACTCTTTGAAGACAATCACTGCCTAGCGCTTGCCAAGCCCGGAGGGCTGTTGACGCAGGGGCTGCCCGTCGGCTTACCGACTCTGTGGGCGTGGGCGCGTGACTACATTCGCATCAAGTACGATAAGCTGGGCAACGTCTACCTTGGCGTGCCGCATCGGCTCGACCGACCGGTGTCGGGTGTGGTCCTTTTCGCCAAGTCGTCGAAGGCCGCAGCGCGACTGGCCGAGCAGTTCCGCGAACGGCAAGTCACTAAAGTGTATTGGGCAATGGTGGAAGGTAATGTGAACCCGGCGACCGGCGTGTGGGAAGACTGGTTGCACAAGATTCAGGATGAAGCCCGCGCTGAAATCGTGACGGAGGGTTCACCCGAAGCTCGTCGTGCCGAGACCGCTTATCGCGTACTGGAGCAACAAACGGCGAGCACGCTGTTGGAAATGTTGCCGCATACCGGACGGATGCATCAACTGCGGATTCAAGCCGCTTCACGCGGCTGGCCTATCCTTGGCGACGTGCTGTATGGCTCGAAGACATCGTTCGGTCCACCGGACGAATTGCCGCGCGATCGGTTGGTTGCGCTCCATGCTCGCTCGCTGACGTTTCTACATCCGATCAGTTACGAACCGCAAACAGTGGAAGCGCCGTTGCCCGATTACTGGAATCTGGCCGCCAACAAGGTATCGTGAACAGCAACGAACATCCATCCGAGGTACACAAAATGAACCGCCGTGAAATGCTCGCCGTAACGGGTGCCGCCCTGTTGACCAAACCCATCTTCGCCAACGTGGCCGATGGCTTCACACTGCCCGCATTGCCCTACGCCGTCGATGCTCTCGAACCGCATATCGACGCTAAGACGATGGAAATTCATCATGGCAAGCATCACAAAGCCTACGTGGACAATCTGAACAAAGCTCTCGAAGGCACCGATTGGCTCAAGAAGCCCATCGAAGATGTCCTCAAAAACATGAAGTCGCTGCCGGAAGACAAGCAGCAAGCGGTCATCAACAACGGCGGCGGGCATTACAACCACAGCATGTTCTGGCAGATCATGGCCAAGAACGGCGGCAAACCGGCCGACGACTTTCTCAAGGCCTGGGGTGCCGACCTCGATTCACTCAAGAAGGCCGTCAAGGAAACCGCGCTCGGTCAGTTTGGCAGCGGCTGGGCGTGGATCGTGTGGGAGGCGAAGGAGAAGCGAGTGTCGGTGCTACCGACCGCCAACCAGAATACACCGCTGACCGACGGCCGCTTCCCGATCTTTGGTGTGGACGTTTGGGAACATGCGTATTACTTGAAATATCAAAACAAACGCGCCGATTATGTGGATGCCTGGTGGAACGTCGTGAATTGGGAAGCGGTACAAGCCCGACTGAAGGTGGCGATGAAGGGGTGAGCTTTATCGCTCAAAACAGCAACAATCATGGCCGAGTTGTTTGCGGTCGTACTGGTGCTATGATTGCTCTTGGGGAGTCAACATGAGCCAGAAAACAATATTTGCCGATGTACTTGACGCGGCCGAGCAACTTGACGACGACGGTCAGGCGGAGTTGGCAGCCGTGTTGCGACGCCGACTGGCCGAACGCGGTCGTGAACGAGTTGCCGCCACTATCGAGCAAGCGCGGCGAGAGTTGGCCAGCGGACAGTGCCGCCCAATGTCCGCGGCGGATATTGTGCGTGAGGCATCGTCGTGAATCGGATGTTGTTGCGGTCACCGGCATTTGGGCGAGACCTACGCCGGTGGTTGAAATCTCATCCCGACTCGGCATCATCAATTCTTGCAACGTTGGATCAGTTGTCAGCGGACGCAGCGCAACCGTCACTCAGGACTCACAAACTTCGTGGCCAATTTGCCGGTTCCTGGGCATGTAGCGCTGACTACGACTTGCGCATTGTGTTCGAGTTCATTCAACTATAATGGAACTGAAGCAATCCATTTACTGGCACTTGGAACCCACGATGAAGTGTATTGAATGTGATTTCGTCAGATTAAGTCATGCTCGTGCTGCCCAGCGCAGTTTGGCGGAACGCGAGCGCGGGTTGGTTTGGCGTTCGTTGTAACTGGCGCGGATGGCTTCGTCGGCGATGGCAGCATAGACGCCAGTGCGCAGGCCGTCGCGGAAGGATTGTTTGACCAGGCGATCCTCGCCACTGTGAAATGAGATTACGGCAACGCGGCCACCGGGCTTTAGCGCGGCTGGCAATGCCCGCAACAACTCGGTCAGATTCGCCAGTTCACGGTTCACCAGGATGCGCAGGGCCTGGTAGGCACAGGCCACCGGTCGATACTTCAATTGCCAGGGCTTGACGAGCTTGCCCACGGGCGCGGGTGGCGGCGGGATATTTTTGACAATCATGTCCGTGAGTTGTTCCGTCGTTGTCGGCGGCGACTGGGCAATCACGCCGGCCAACTTTTCCGCGGCTTGCGGACCAAACTCGTCGAAGTCGCCCAGCTCGCGCAAGGCCTTAGCAAGATCATCGACTAACATTGTGGGCAGCAACTCTGAAACAGGCCGGCCGCGTTTCGGGTCCATGCGCATATCCAGCGGTCCTGGCCGGCGGTAGGAAAAGCCGCGGCCCGGATCATCGATCTGCATGCTTGAGACGCCGAGGTCAGCCAGAACGACGTCTGCGCCCTCGGACAGCAACCGGGCCATACCGGCAAAATTCGTCGCATAAAGCTCGAAGTTATCGCCAATAGTCGCCAGCGTAGCTCGGGCAGGTTCGAGGTTTGCTGGATCAAGATCAATGGCGACGAGCCGGCCCGTGGGGGCGACACGTTTCAGTAGCTCCACGGCGTGGCCCGCCGCACCGAGCGTGCAATCCACGGCAATCTCGCCCGGCTTCGGGTCGAGCGCGTGCAACACTTCAGCCAGCATGACGGGCACATGCCCGCCTTCGGGTGTGGATCGGAAAGCCATACTGCGATGATAGTTGTTTTGCCGCCAGCGTGGCGGTTCGCTTGATGGGGTTACCGTGTCGTTGCCGTTGTGGTAAAAATTGAGCAGGAGAACATCTATCGTGGAGACTCGCGCAATGGAGGCCAACGGCGAATTGAATCCGCCGGCGAATCTTTATCAGTCGCCATTTCAGCGGCACAAGACCCGCGTGGTCGCGGTGGGCGGCGTCGGCATCGGCGGCGACAACGACATTCGCGTCCAATCGATGACCGTGCCGGACACGCATTTGCTCGATCAGTTGTTGCCGCAGATTCACGCGTTGGAAGAGGCCGGCTGCGAACTGATCCGCGTTACCGTGCCGAAAGCGGAAGACGCCGCCGTGCTGGGCGAAATCAAGAAGCACATGCGCGTGCCGCTGATTTGCGACATTCATTTCGACTACAAGATGGCGCTGGCCGCCCTCGATCATTCGGTGGACAAGATTCGCATCAACCCCGGCAACATCGGCGGCATGGATCGCTTCCGCCAGGTCTTGCGCAAGTGCAAAGACAAAGGCGTCCCAATGCGCATCGGCGTGAATGCCGGTAGCCTCGAACGCGAATTTGCCATGAAGTATGGCTACCCGTGCCCGCCGGCGATGGTCGATTCAGCCATCCGTTACATCGAGATAGCCGAGAGCGAAGGTTATCACGACATGATCGTGTCGTTGAAGTCGTCAGATGTCCGCACCGTCGTCGAAGCGTACCGCTTGTATGCCAAGCAAGCGAATTATCCGACGCACATCGGCGTTACGGAGGCGGGCAAGCCTCCGTATGCGACTTTGAAATCCGCTTGCGGTCTAGCACCGATCCTGCTCGACGGTATCGGCGACACGATCCGCGTCAGCTTGCTCGGTGACCCGGTGCCCGAAGTGGCCGCGTGTTTTGACATTCTGCAGGCAACCGGCCGGCGTGTACGCAAACCCGAGATCATCGCCTGTCCCACATGCGGACGATTGGCCATCGATCTGGAAAAGATCATCGCCGAGTTGGAACATCGTCTCGAAGGCAAGAAAACGCCGGTGAAGATCAGTGTGCTGGGCTGTGTCGTCAACGGTCCCGGCGAAGCGCAAGAAGCGGACATCGGAATCGCCGCCGGCAATGGCAAAGGCGTGATCTACCGCAACGGCGAAATTGTCCGCCACGTGTTGGAAGAGGAAATGGTCGACGCCTTAATGGATGAATTGAAGAGTTGGGAAGCGAATCAAATTGAACGAGTCGACCAAAAGCTGAACGGCCGAAAGCGTCTGCCCGTGGTCGCGACGGTGTAAGCGGTTTGGCCGCGGGACAACGTGCTGCATGGCTGAACCTGATCACACTGACACTTCAGCAACCCGACGATCCGTAGCTTCGGCGGATATGTCAGGAGTAACCCAGACACTGGGTGATGCGCCAATTCCCGAGCCGTTGGTGCCCCTTCACGATGCTCCTACGAAGCAGGCACAAACAACCGGCAACGATGCTCCATCCATCGGGGCCGCGCCCGTCGTGCCGGGGTACCAGATCCTTGGCGAGCTAGGTCGCGGCGGCATCGGTGTTGTTTACAAGGCCCGGCAAGTCGCGCTGAATCGAATCGTGGCGTTGAAGTTTGTTCGTGGCAGCGAGATTCGGGCCAAGGATCAGGTGCGATTTCAAGCGGAAGCCGAGGCGGCGGCGGCGCTGCAGCACCCGAACGTCGCGCAAATTCACGAGATCGGCAACTGCGATGGCCGGCCATTTTTGTCGCTGGAGTATTGCAGTGGTGGCAGCCTCACCGGGCGCTTGCAACGCGACCTAATGACGCCGCGTGATGCGGCGAAAGCCGTCGCCACATTGGCCGGCGCAATTCAAGCCGCCCACGATCACGGCATTCTTCATCGTGATCTCAAACCCGACAACGTATTGCTCGCCAGCGATGGCACGCTCAAGATCACCGACTTTGGTTTGGCCAAACGCTTCGACCCCGGTTCCGGCCAGGCGACACCGGGGATTACTCATGCTGGCACCATTCTCGGCACGCCCAGCTACATGGCACCGGAGCAGACCGAAGGCCATGCGGATCGTCTCTCCGATGTTTATTCTCTCGGCGCGATCCTTTATGAATGTTTGACGGGTCGGCCGCCGTTTCGCGGCGCGTCAACCATCGACACGATGTTAGCTGTCGCCAGCGAGGAGCCGTTGCCACCGTCAAAGCTTGTCAAGTTGCCACGTGAATTGGAAGCCATTTGCCTCAAGTGTTTGGAGAAGATACCGCTGCGGCGTTACGAATCGGCGGCAGAGCTGGCGGCGGACTTACAGCGGTTTCTGGATGGTGAACCCACACTGGCCAAACCGCTGACCGCGTGGGAGCGGACCATCAAGTGGGCCAAACGTCGGCCAGCGGTGGCTTCATTGATCGGAATGGGCATCTGGAGTTTGTTTGCACTGTCGGGCCTCAGCATCGGACTATGGCGTGCCGAGCGCAAGGCCGAGTCGGCACGGCTCCGCGCGGTCGGCACGTTAAGCATCGCCCTTGGCGCGGTTGATGATCTACTGGAACAAGAAGATTTACCGGGTGCCGGCGACCCGGAGGTGCAGCGCCAAGCCATGCTGGATAGTGTCAGTCGCTCGTTGGACAAACTGGGCCAGTATTCCGGTGACAACCCGGAACTTATCGCGAGAGGAGCGAAAGCGTACCTTCGCCGCGGCCGACTCCTGGTGGATGTCGGCAAGCTCGATGAAGCGTCAGCCGAGTATGGCAAAGCGATCGCACTGTGTCATGAGCAATTGAAACTCCATGACAACGACATCGACTGGAGGCGCGAACTCGGCACGGCATTCAACCGACTCGGCGGCGTCCACGATCGCGCGGGCAAGGTTACGGAAGCCACCGCGTCTTATCTGGCTTCAGAGGACATTCGCCGGAAGCTGGTGCAAGAAGCCAAGGAGCCCGACGACGAACACGACGTCGCCGTGACGATGTACAATCGCGCTGGTTTAGACGCCGAACACAACAAGAACACAGCGGCAGCGGAAACGCTGTTCGAAGAATCACGTCAGCGACTCGCCGACCTCGTGACTCGATTGCCGGATAACGCGAAGTACAAGAATTCGCTGGCCCAGAACCGATTTAATTTCGGACGCTTATTGAGCCTGCAAGACGGCCGAGCCGATGGTGCAATTGATGCTACAGACAAAGCGAGGCGACTTTGGCAGGCATTGACCGATCAGTATCCATTGAACACGCTGTATCAGACAAAACTGGCCTCGTGCAATGCCGAGTTGGCCCGCATGTATCACCT
>JANLTA010000169.1:0-2074 GCA_031362705.1 Gemmataceae bacterium
TCAAATTCTTGTTGGCCTCCACCCGTTCCATCTGATTGGCGTGAACGATCAAATGCCGATCATTCCCCACACTTTCGAGCGAATCGCCGCCG
The DNA here is from genome assembly GCA_031362705.1 of Gemmataceae bacterium. GTDB lineage: Bacteria > Planctomycetota > Planctomycetia > Gemmatales > Gemmataceae > JAIBBI01. The sequence continues at coordinate 93 of JANLTA010000169.1, forward strand.
ACGCGCTCGTCCATTTGCGTCTGAGCGTGCAGGAAGACTTGCTCCTTGCCCTTGGTGTCGTCGAAACGAAGCTCGTTGAAGCCATTGCCGCCAGGAGTGGAGCAGGTCTTAATGCCGCTGACTTTCCGGTCGTTGGCGTGTCGGGCGTCCGGGCCTTCATGCAGGTAAGCCGGCAACTGTTCGGCGTTGTACACGCTGCCGACGATGATCGGTTGATCGGGGTCGCCGTTTTCAAATGCAACCACGACCTCCTGCCCAATTCGAGGCCAGAACGCCGCGCCCCAGCGCTTGCCGGCCCAGATCTGGGCGACGCGCACCCAGCAAGAACTGTTCGCGTCGTTCTTGCCTTCGCGGTCCCAATGGAACTGAACTTTCACCCGGCCAAAGCCGTCGGTGAATATCTCTTCGCCGGCTGGGCCGACCACGATCGCAGTCTGGGTACCGTGGATCAGAGGTCGCGCTGTCCTGCGTTGCGGCCGAAACGGCAGGTCGAGTGGAATGCAGGTGAAGTCGATTAGCACAGTCGCGGCATCGAAGTTCCCCGATCGGAAGTTGCCCGAAAGCTGGACCGTGTGATTCACGCTCGTGATGACGTATTGGCCATCGGCGTTGTGATGTTGCTCAAGAAAGAACTTGTGACCGCTGATCATCTGCCGACAGGTGCCGGTCCCTTGAATGATGAGGCCGGGCACGGTCTCTTGTTGCATGCGTATTAATGCCGTCCGCTGATTGTCTTGAAAAATCTGCGTCAAGTCACTGGGCCGAGGCGCGCCGCCGGGACTCACGCCGTCGAAGCGCTTGGCGTAGTCGCCGGGATAGTCATAGATCTCCATCTTGGGATCGAATAAAACGCGGAGTTGCTCAGTGCCTCGGCCGACCGCGACTTCATTGAGAGCCACCTTGTCGGCTTCGAGATGTTTATGCGGCAACTCAAAGCTATGGTCCCATAGCGTGACCTTGCCGGCTCGAACCTCCTGAATGCGCTCCCATTCGGTGATGCGATCTTCCGCTCGGTTGCCGCCATGTACTTCATCGAAAATGACCTTGTTCCGGTCCGGCACGTCCGGGTGGCTTTGCGCCGAGTTGGCTAGGACCATCCGATGCCCATCTGCCGTGTGCTTGAAGAAGTAAAAAATCCCTTCCTCTTCCATCAGTCGGCTGACAAAGTCGAAATCAGACTCGCGATACTGCACGCAGTAGTCCCGCGGATGGAACGTACCTTGAATCTCCAATGAGATGTCGAGTCCACTCAACACCTGTTTAAGAATGTCAGGCACATTCATGCTCTGAAAGGTCCGGCTCTGGACACGCTTGGTCCGAAGCCACAGCTCGGGCACCATCTCAACCCAATAGTGCGTGAAGTCTACATCGCGCGTGCCTTCGGCCATGCGGCTGACGATACCGTTGATGTGCCGCTTCCGGCCGGAGGGCAACTCCATTTCGATGATGATCGGACGGCCCAGGAGCTTCTCAAACGGGACGTCCGTGTGGTTTTCCGCGACGAGGTCAAGCTCGAACTTGAAAAGTTGCGAGATCGCCTCGCGGCCGGTAAAGCCGACCAAAAGCAGGTCGTCTTTGTCCAATGGCGTGTGGACCGCAATGGCACGGTGTGCTTGCAGGGTTCGTTGCATGGGTCACTCCAACGGCGATGCGGTTCGTGTCTAAGCTCAAGGCCCGGAAATCTCTCGGGCGCGCCGCAGAGTGCACTTATTGCGCGAAAACTAGGACATTCCGTCGCAAATGGCGTGCGAGCTGTTTGATCAACTAGCGACCGCCGAGCCTTTCCACGAAGATGCGAGGGCTTGATATCCACAGCAATCGCAATTCCATCTGCGCGGTCAATTGGACAGAGCAAGACGCCAGGTGCTCGCAGTGAGGCCCCTCAGCCCCGCTGGCCGCAAATTCAGTTGTCAAAGAACATCCGCGCTGGCGATGAATCGCTAGCTCCGCGATGCCCGATCCACGGCACCAGATCCCGATAC
>JANLTA010000210.1:0-3770 GCA_031362705.1 Gemmataceae bacterium
CTTTTGAAGGTGGTGTCTCAGTTCGCCACGGCGCGAGAAATCGACGTGTCCAACATTGAATTCGTCTTCTTTGTGTTTTCCTTGGTGCCCTTTGTGTCTTTGTGGTTGGTCTTAAGAACTCACCACAAAGACACAAAGAGCACAAAGGATGCACAAAGAAAACCAGATTGCGACACTACACTTGTGGGTAACAGGACCATCGCGGCGACGGAACAATGATGGCAGCCAGGTTCTCGGGCAATTGCATCAGATTGCAATCTACTAGCACTTTCGTTGATTTTCATTGCCGTGGTTTCCGATGATCTCGATTCCACCTTCACGCAAAAAACTTGCAAATCCGAGTCACGACGGCACCGCGTGGCCTATAATCAATTGTGGTGCGGCATCGCCCGAAAGGAAGGCGTCGCATGTGGTACTGGATTGGTATCGCTGTCGCTGTCTTGATTGCTGATTTCGCAATCGCCTGTTTCATCGGCCTCTGCATCTATCGAATGGGTGGCAGCGGCGAGGAAACAGTGGACTTCGAAAACAGCAAATCCCCGGACAAATCCGCCAAACCACGCTCTTGGTTTGCTAGCCGCTTTTAGCCTGCAATCGCTTTTCACTGTTATTACCGGCGATACTACTTACTTTCAGAAAAACCTGCCACCTCCGCTACCGCACTTGACATGTGTACTTTAGTACACTATACTTGTCCTAGCTGCGGCACGGTGCTGCGGTTCATGTCATAGGCCCAGTTTCAGCGACGGTTCTGTCGCTTTTGTGCCATGAAAACTATACCCATTCCGATCATCCTCGCGGCCCAGGCGCGCGCCTCGGGCTTGTCGTTCAAGGCGGCAGCCGACGCGGCGGGTTGGCCGCTCGACGACTTGCATTGCTGGATTCGCAAGAACGCAAAGCAATGGTATCGCGCCCTGCATCAGTCTCGGCGTGATACCCGCGATTCGGCTTGCGATGAAGCGGTCGCCATGATGCGCCAACAACTGCGCGACGCCGAAAAGAAAACCATTTTCAACGCGGCCGATGCCCTGGCCAAGCGCTTCGCGGCACCAAAAGTTCGGCCGCACGCCCCGCGCCCGCCCCGGTCGTCCGAACCGCCCGAACAATTTCGCGATTGGTTGGCGGCCGTGCCGGAAGGAGTGACCACCCGTGTCGATCTGCACCTCCAAGCCTGCGACGACGAGGAACGCGCAACTGCAAGCACGCCTGACACGAGCCAGGGCTGATGTGAATTACTTCGCCGCCCTGTGCTTCGCCGATGGCAACGGCCGGCCGCTGCGCCAGTCCGGTGTGCATCGCGAGTTGCAGTCGTTTCTCAGCACGCACTCGCGTGGCCTGGTGGCGCTGCCGCGCGATCATGGCAAGAGTGTGCAGATCGGCATTCGGCTGCTCTGGGAGTTGGGTCATCGGCCCGGCTTACGCATCAAGATCGTCTGCGCGACCGAGGCGCTGGCTGCCGAGCGCGGTCGCTACATCCGCGATCACATTGCCGACAACCCCATGGCCCGGCAAGTGTTTCCCCAGTTGACCGCGGCCAGCCCGTGGGAACCGGTGCGCTTCACGGTACGTCGGCCGGCCACCGTGATCGGTCCAAGCGTCGCCTCCATCGGCGTCGGCGTGCGTTCCACGGGGGCACGGGCGGATTTGATTGTGTGCGACGACATCGTCGATGTCACCGCGCTGCGAAGTCTCGCGGATCGCCAGCGCGTGAAGCAACACTTCCGCGAGAACCTTGTGAACCTGTTGGAGCCCGATGGCCGGCTGTGGTACGTGTTCACGCCGTGGCACCATGATGATCTGAGTGCCGAATTGATGCGCTCCGCAGCGTATGCACAGTTCCGTCGCGCAGTCAGTCCGAACCTCGATCCGGTCTGGCCCGAGCATTGGTCAAGCGAACGCCTGGCCGAACGCCGAGCGGAGATCGGTACGACAGCATTTAGCCGGGCCTACCGTTTGGTATGTGCCACCGATGAGGAAACCGCCCTCAAGCCCGAGTGGTTCCGCACCTGGCAAGTTGATGCGCCTCGCCAACGCACAATCCTGGCCGTGGACCCCGCCGCTTCAACTGCTATACGTGCGGATCGCACAGCCATCGTTGCACTGGCCCAAGGCATCGATGGCATCGTCCGTTGCCTGGAAGCAACGGCCCGACGTGTATCAGGCCCGGACCTGGTGGCGTGGCTGACAGAAGCCGACCGCTTCTGGAAACCAGATGCGATCGTCTTCGAAAGCCAGGGGCCGTTTGTGGCACTCAAAGATCTGTTGGTGGCTCACTGCTCCTTCGGCGGAAAAATCCAAGCCGTGCGCCATTCGATCAACAAGTCCGAGCGCATCCGCGCCTTCGGCGTCCACGCCGAAAGCGGCCGCTTCCTCCTGAAAGGCGATGCGACTGGACAAGTCGATCCATCACAAATCCCGCTCTACGACGAACTCACGACCTACCCCCTCGCCGATACCGACGACCTGGCCGACGCGGCAGCGTTCGGCACAGCCTGGCTGCTCAGTCATCGTGAACCGAGGGTGTGGTGAATGGCAATTGGCGAAGCGATTTTCGAGCGGAGTTTTCGCGAAACAGTCAGGTCACTAACGTGCCTCGTGTCGAGTCAAAGTCACGAGGGCTAACGTGATGGCTGCGTGGCAGCGATCTGTGTGACGTGTTCGGGAACGGTATTTCGATTGCCATGCAGAGACATGATTTCACCGCAACATAACGGCCAACTTTTGCGGTCGGTTACATAGGTGATCAGGTCTGAATCATCGCATTGCCGGCAACCGCCACAAACGTGACAACTGACAGTCCAAATGGTCAGACCAGATTCTCCTGAGAGTACTGCCAAGTGACACGGCTTTCTTGTTGGGTTGGGAGTTTCTGATTGTACCCGTGCCGTCAACCGACCAACGCCTCGCATGGCATCGCCCGTTCAGCTTGACCCGGCGCGTATGCTTGCGATGTAACCACACGTTTGCTGATTGACTGGGAAGGAACCGCCATTAACGCGCGTGGAGATACGCTGTCGATTATCGCTGACCTGTTAGACGGCGGCTGGCAGCCCGATGAGGTTGATGCGAATCTTTACGTTCACCCGAACGATTCAGAACTGACTTTGTTCTTCGATGTGATGGCCGACGATCTGATCCCATCCGACAAACTCATGTCGCTGCTGTGTAATGGTAACTTTCCCTCGCTCCCCGGTGCCAAGAGTTAAGCAAGTCCTAGGACTAACAGCACCCGACTGCCTCCGTGTGAGTTGCGGGATCCTGAAGAACGGGGGCGGCCGGATGTTGCTACCACCGGCTCTGCCACGGCGGTAGCGCAGTTGCCCGCACGTGGATTGCTGACATTGGCCGGCATGATTGCACCGAATTGCCATCGCGAGAATTCTCGCAACTAACCTATTGACTTCCTAATTTGCATAGGGTACACTTGTATCGTATCGGCAGGACACGCCGATGCTCTGCGGTGTTCTCGCCGGACTTGGAACCAGTTTGGCTGGCATATCGATCGCGCGGACGGCTTGCCGACTGTCCGCGCGGTGATTGATTCGACAGCGGCTGTTGATGTACATGGCTTGCGCGGCAGCGGTTCCGGCCGTGCGAATCGTGAACGTTCAACAACGAGTGCATGATGTACTCGCGCCGATGTTGAGTAACGGCTTGCGGATGGACGAAAGGTGATGCGGCGGGGCGGTAATGACCAGGCTCTGAGTCGCTTAATCCTCCACTCCTACCACTCCCTCGCCAACAGCGACACCGGTCGGGGGCATCAATCC
>JANLTA010000216.1:0-3126 GCA_031362705.1 Gemmataceae bacterium
CGACTGTGAGCCGGACGATCTCGATCACGACCAAACGCCTGACTCAGAGCAGTGTGAGAGTCACGCCGCTAAGGTCAATGGGCATTTGCAATCGGCGATTGACGCTGCGAGCCAAGTCATTCAAATCCAACCCAGCGACAAAGCGAGCGATCGTATGTTCTTGATCCTACGTGACGCATTGGTGAACAGTTTCTGCTGCGTGTCAGCGGAGCCGGAAAAGGAACTTATCGAAGTGCAACGAACATAGTCGGACAAGGTAATGCGGCCATGGCGAATCACGCCAATATCGAAAACCTGAAGTTCACCGGCCGGAAACGTCCGATGCGCACGGGCGAAACCGTCTCCGACTTGTCACGTCTTGTGCAACGTCGGCGAAAGTACCGCTGCATCTATGCCGATCCGCCGTGGCAATACAATCGTTCGCCTCGTGGTGCTGCGGCCCATCACTATCGCACGATGCCACTCGACGAGATCATGGCGCTCCCGGTGAAAAAACTTGCGGCCGCGGATTGTCAGTTGCACCTGTGGGTGCCGAATTCATTCCTTTTCGAAGCGAGTTCGATCATGGACGCCTGGGGCTTTGAATTCAAAAGCGTTTTCGTATGGCTCAAGCCGACGATCGGGACCGGTCACTACTGGCGCGTTGCAACGGAATTTCTCCTCTTCGGCATCAAGGGCGACGCGCCGTTTCGAGACCGTGCCCAGCCGAACTGGATGTGCTTGGATCGGGGAGCCCATTCCGACAAGCCTGACCAAGTGCGAGAAATGGTCGAACGCGTGTCGGATGGCCCCCGACTGGAACTCTTCGGTCGCCGAGCTCAAGTCAATTGGACCGTCTTCGGCGACGAAATTGACTATGGCCTTTTTGACCAACATGTCGTCGCCATCGATGACATTCACAACTGTCCGGCAAGCAAACCGCTCGCGAAAAGGAACGGCCGCCATGAGCGCTAACTCGACGATCGAATGGACCGACGCAACTTGGAATCCAATGCGTGGCTGCACCAAAATTAGTCCCGGTTGCACCCATTGTTACGCCGAAACCTTTGCCGAACGTTTTCGCGGCGTCGAGGGGAACGCGTACTTTCAGGGATTTGATCCACGTATGGCTCCCGAAATGCTCGCCGAACCCTTTCGTTGGGCATCGTCGAAGAAGGTGTTCGTCAATTCGATGAGTGATTTCTTCCACGAAGACTTTGCTCTCGAATACCTCCAACGCGTGGCCGACGTGATGCGGCATGCCGATTGGCACGTTTATCAAATTCTGACCAAACGCGCCGATCGCCTGCACGACTTGCTGAACGGTGCGATGCTAGATTCTGCTAGATTGCCGCATATCTGGTGGGGCGTGAGTGTCGAAAACCGTCGCCACGGTTTGCCGCGGATCGATCATTTGCGGGCGACACCGGCCGCGGTCAAATTCTTGTCGGTCGAACCGCTCCTGGAAGACTTGGGAGTTCTTGATCTTAGCGGCATCGATTGGGTAATTGTCGGCGGCGAATCTGGCCATCGTGCCCGGCCGATGGAAGTAGATTGGGTCCGCTCTTTACGCGATCAATGCCGAGCCGCCGGAGTTCCGTTTTTCTTCAAACAGTGGGGCGGCACCCGCAAAAGCAAGACCGGCCGCCTCCTTGATGGGCAAACCTACGACGAAATGCCGCCAGTCTTGTCGCGGCCGGTGCCGAAGCTCGGCGTACGTCGCCAGTTGATTGCAGATGTGGAGGCACTGACGGGTGAGCCGACGTTGCCATCTGAACTTCCAGGCCGCGTCACTGTGCCTTTGGCGTGAAGCCGTACACCCCGAATTGATCGGACGAAAGGAATTGTGATGTTCATCCCAAACCAAATCGACTCTGTCGCCGGTCGAGAATTCCATCGTTTGTTGGAAGGAAATGAAATCGTCAAACACACACAGCGTTGCCTCATGACGACGGCCATATCGATTTATTGCCGGTGCAAGTGCATCGAGCTCGATGGTTGGACTGAAGAGCTGATCATCGGCAAAGCCCTCGCCTTCCTCGAAGAGCTCTGTCTCGCCGCGGCCGAAGCCGAAGCATCGACAACAGACGGCAAAGTCGAAGAAGGGAAGTGATGACCTGCGGCGAAGTGTTTGGTCGACGACGGTGTCGTTGGCAGACGGCAAGCAATGCCACTCTAGACAGTGCCGCAAGCAAGGTCCGCCCTCAATTGAAATCGCTTTCAAAGGGGAGCTTAGAGATGATTTGGATCGACCAAGCCCTGAGAGATCCTAACGTGGAGATTTGGTTCTCCTTCCATATGAACCAGGATGCGCCAGTTGATGGCGAGTTGTTCTATCCAGAATTGCTGCCACTGCGAATCAATGTCATCAAGACTTTAGAAAGCGCTGGGCTGCGGCTTTTCTCCGATTTCATGACAGTTGAAATAGATCATGCGAGACATGGATTCTTGATTGACGAAGTCGACGGCAATGTAAAAGCAAAGGCAATCAAGCAGATCGTCCGGCGAATGTTTCGAAAGTGGAAATACCACGAGATCTCGGATTTTACGACCTCGTATAGCCGCGTTTTGGTTTACCGGGATCGCCTTGGGTGGGATCTTGGGTACTGCGACGAATGATCCAACGCCACTGGTTCCTGAATGGAGATGCCATGAAGTTCTACCATCTAGTCGACGCCACGCTGAAAAACCAAGCGTGCTCCACGAACGTGGATACTGGCTACTTGCACGACGTGGCTCGGCATCTGATCAACCTCTACACGATCGAAAAGGGTCTTGCTGAGTTACCTTACAGGGAAATGGGCTACATCCGCTGTCTTCTTTACTCAACCATGAGAAAGGAACTGGAGCGGATTTTTGATGTTCGGTTGCCGGAATGATGATCCAAAGCAAGCGATTACTGACTGTCAAGGAAACCGCTAATGAACTTCGCACTTCAGCGGCGACAATCTACGCGCTCGTAGCGGCAAAAAAGATCCGGCATGAACGAATCGGCATGCGGAAAGGAGCAATCCGCATACCATCTGATGCACTGGACGAATATCGCCAGAGCGTGACGGTGCAGGTTGAAGTCTTAGAAGTGCGTAGCGCTGGCAGACCATCGATTCCGGTGAGCATCAAGCCTGGAATTGAACTTTGGTAGCATGA
>JANLTA010000282.1:0-2373 GCA_031362705.1 Gemmataceae bacterium
CGCCTCGCTGCGCTTCGGCCTCATCGCCAGCGAATGCCACCGATGTAGACCGCCTGCACTCGGCAGTCGCTGTCAAACAGATTGTGGATCGGATTTTTTCCATTCGATTGTACGCCGACAACACAAAAATCAGCGGCCCAGCCCGCCGCCAATTGACCCACTTTGTCGCCCACTCCGAGCGCTTCCGCGGCATTCATCGTGATCATCTTCAACAGTGACTCTGCCTGATCGAATTGCAAGAAAAGAAAGCGCGCTTCATTCAATACTGATAAGTCAGGATTGGACGCCAGCGAATCGGTGCCCAGGACAACCCGATCGCCGCGGGCCAGAAACTCCCGGAACGGGTGCGGTGGATGCCCAAATGCAGCATGTGTCCGCGGGCAATACACAATCGTTGCGTTCTTAGGAATCGGGATGTCCATTGGCAGGTAATTGCAATGAACCAACAACAGTGGTCCAGTGCGGCGACTGAGCAATTCCACGATTCCCCCTAATGACGGTGGCAAACCCGACTCATCCCAAGCGCCGATGCGTTCCAGGAACTGGCGCATTGGGCCGGCGTGCGTCTCCAACAGTTCCAGTTCCTCGCGAGACTCGGCCAGGTGCATCTTCAATGGTGCACTCGCGGGCAGACCGTCCAAGAGCGAGTAGCGAAAGCTAAATGGAGCATGCGGACTCAAACCGGCAGGGGTACGTCCATTTGCTCGCCAGGATTGGACGGACGCCTCGCCACGATCCGCGCTTAGGCCGATTAACTCTTGAAATGCGACTGTGCGATGACCGACGTACTGATAGGGGTCGACCGCTACGTCGCCAACAGTTGTCGTGCCGCTATTCTCGCATTGGGCGCCGCCGTCGGAGATGTCGTAGTCAACCTGCTTCATCGTTCGGCACAAGCGATATGCAATGACAGAACTGAGCCACGCAGAAAAATCGCATTGCGGCGGCGTGAGACCCTTCGCGCCCGTTAAATCCAGATGCGTATGCGCATTGACCAAACCCGGCAGCAGAATGGCATCATCAAAACGCTGATCAATGCGCCGGCCATCGTGTGGGCCGATGTGGGTGATACGGCCTTCATCAAACGAAACAATGCCATCCGCTATCGGCGGAGAACTGACCGGCGCTACCCAACGGGCCGAGATGGTTTGCTCGGTGGCCATGCGTGCCTAACACTTGATCGGCTTCAACCGGAGGGGGGCGTATTCCTTCAGTGACTCAACATCATCGCCATCGATGTCGAGGTAGTAAATGTTCTTTAGCAAGCCGCGAACGATGCGGCGCAATCGCGGGCCTGTGAATTCTTCCACGGTGTCATCGACCGGCTTTAAGAAGAACTCCAGCGGCACGTCGCCGGCCCGTGGCGTCAGGTAGTTTGGCGAGGTGAACTGAATGCCCTCGACCCACCGGCCGCCAATTTTCTTGAACAACTTCAATCGGCTTTCCCAATTGGCGCGCACCTCCGGCCCATCCGATGGGCTAGGTGGCTTGCTATCCCACATCAGGCACGGCATCGACCGGCCCATTGCATAGGCCGTCTTACGCATTCGACGGATCAACGAACGATAGAGTGATGCGCCGACGCCGCGACCACGCGCTCGCGGATCAACGGCGACGTACGACAGGTAACCACCGAAGCGCGGTTGATATGTACCGGTGACGAAACCCATGAGCGGCCCATGCCGGTTGCCAATCTCCCGTCGGGCAACGATCAAGTGTGATCGCCGCTGAAGCGACGGCATTGGATGAACGAAGCTCGCGAGCCAATCCCACGGGATGCGCTCGGACGAACCGAGCGTTTGCTCATACAGCGAACGAACGCTGTCCAGAATCGGGTCTTCAGCACTCACGACTTCGCGAAAGCCGATCGTTGCAGTTCGCATGTTACACCAGGGTAGCCTTTGACCGCTCCCGGGCTGGGAGGTCAACGCCGACACCATTCTAACAGTCCGGCCAGTGCGTCGGCGATGTCAGGCGCACCGAGATTTCAGGGATGCCATGCCCGAACGCCATGCCGGGCCGGGGTTTGGGAAATTGAGAAGTTGTTGCGAATTTCGGCAGGCATCATCGTTACAATCGGACCATCTTCACAATCAACAAAAGTTATATCGTGTTATCTTGTAATGAGTTGTAGCGACTATGACTTGTTATTTGTGATTGGTGCAGAGGGTAGCGTTGCGTAAACCCTGCCGCTGGAAACGACAGATTCGTATCGTGATAAGGAGCAAACCCCGTTATCACAGCAGTATTCGTGAGTAGTAGATGAGCGGCAAAGTCAACGTGTTGGTGATCGGCAAAGGTGGACGTGAGCACGCCCTGATTTGGAAGCTGGGACAGTCGCCGCGAGCCGGCAATCTGTTTTGCGCACCTGGG
>JANLTA010000292.1:0-7220 GCA_031362705.1 Gemmataceae bacterium
CGCTGTTGCGCCCCCGTGGATGAAGAGATTCACTGGGAGTTGTTCCACGGGCGCGCCCTTGATCACACGATGACTCGGCAGAGAAAAACGTTCCGCGCGTGGAACGTGATTGCTCGCGGCGCTGATGAACCATTGTTGTCGCTCAAGTTTGACGAGCAGGAGCAAGTTGTCCACGTCACTCGTGCGGTGTTGTGCCATGTTCATGCGGCGATGGGCGTTGACACCACCATCGTTGAAACAACGGAAACCACTCGCTGGGTGCGCGAGCTTGTTGGCAGTACACCGTCCGACGCGAGATTGTTCGATGAGTTGTCGATGCTGATGTTTCAGGCGGTTGTGGGCACAAGCCGCCTGCCGCTGACATCGTTGGAATCACCACTGCCGGCGTTTACATTCGGGCAACTCGGTTACTTTCCCGAAGGGCACGACGCTGAAGTCGACGCAAAGCGTTTGGAGTTTGCACTGCGATGCGGCGAACAGCCACCGGCAAGTCGCAACACGATTAATGACCTAAAACGTGTCTTTCATGGCGTGTCGCTGTCGCCTTACACGGACTTCGTGACCAATTCGCTCAGCTATTTACGCTCGCTGGAATCAGATCGGATAATCACCGCGACGCAACGAGTGAGTTTTCTTTCTTACTTGTTGCGGCTCCAATGGCGGCACCTAAATGCCTATGATTTGCGGCTATTTCATCACGGTGGCGCAAATTACCCTGATGCCTTGCTCATTGATGAAGTGCTGACAGAACTACTCGCAGCTGCCGCACAAACGCCGGCATTGTTCGATGACACGCTCGTGCGTCGTGGGCTACGGTTGGGCTGGTTGCTGCGTACGATGTACCGCGGCCATCGTGTACCATCGCAACCGACATCGCCCGGCGAAAATGTGCGCGTCCTGCCGGAACCGTTCGAGCGCGTTGCGGACGAGAAAATACACAAGCCAGCCACGCGGTTACGGCAGTTGTTTGACCAGCCATTGCCACTCACTGACACTGCAAGGGATGTACTGACGAGTGTCCTTGCCGAGATGGCGCACCCGGACGAAGTCCGTGAATTGGGAACGGCACTGATCGGTGATCGGCCAATGGGCGTCGGCAAGTCGCCGTTGGAACCGGATCGCACACCGCTGCTTACGCATATTGTTCATAGCCGAAAACTGGCCACGCGGGTGTTACAACAGTTGCAGGACAAGGCCGACGATTTCCTGCGCCCATTTCTCGATGTTGATCTCACGGCCATCGACATTACCGGCGTGCCACTGCCAAATGTTTATCGGACGCAACGGCCGGGTGTGATCTCACTGACCGACGTTCGGCAATCGGCGGACGACTTCGTCGTGATTGCCACGACGCGCTCTTCCCTGAAGCGATTTCGAGCGTGTTACGATTGGTCGGTACTTCCATCAGATTGGCTGCCCCTGAATCGCTGGCACATCGTGCTCCCGACTGGGGGCACAAACGGCCGGCAGTTGCAGGTTTTTGACGCGGCCGGGCAGCCGTGGCTGGAGTTGAGTTTCGCCGATTCAACCCGGTTTATACAGCGTCGCGGCATCGAACTGCCTGCCGGCGGCCTGCGGGCAGTGGCAGTCGATTCAGGCCGAGAATGCGCCATATTTCTGGTCCTCTAAAGCCAATTCCGGCGTATGGCCAAAGCGTGACCTATGCTTGTGCGGACGATGGCTCCCAATCGCCCCGGAGGACTCCATGCCCGCACCCGTCACTGCCGATGAGTTCTTAGCAATCCTGGGCAAGAGTGCGCTCGTCGAACCGGAAAAGGTCGAAGGCTTTCTACGCACCCGCAAAGGGCCTCCGCTTAGCACTGCCGGCGCGATGTCCAAGGCATTGCTCGACGCTGGCGTGGTCACCAAATTCCAAACGGAACAGCTGCTAAAAGGCAAGTTCCGCGGGTTCTCGGTCGGCAAATACAAAGTTCTCGATCGACTCGGTGCCGGCGGCATGGGCCAGGTGTTTTTGTGTGAGCATCCGCAGTTGCGGCGTCGGGCAGCCGTAAAGGTGCTTCCCACGGATCGCGCCGGTGACCCTGCATTACTCGGGCGCTTTTTGCGAGAAGCACGTGCCGCCGCCAGCCTCGATCATCCCAATATCGTTCGAGCATTCGATGTCGATGAAGACAAGGGCCTGCACTATCTCGTGATGGAATATATCGAGGGTGCCGACTTGTATCACGTCGTCAAACAGGAAGGGCCTTTGCCCGTCACGCGTGCTTGTGAGTACATTCGCCAGGGGGCGCTGGGTCTGCAATATGCCCATGAGGCTGGGTTGATTCACCGTGACGTAAAGCCGAGTAACTTTCTCGTCGAAAAATCAACCGGCGTAGTTAAACTACTTGATCTTGGTCTCGCCCGCTTCATGGAAGAGGGCGGCGACGCTTTGACGCAACGCTTTGACGGCGGCAACGTTCTTGGCACGGCCGACTATGTCGCACCGGAGCAGACGCGCGACAGCCATGAAGTGGATCAGCGCTGCGACATTTATGCCTTGGGCGGCACGTTGTATTTTCTGCTGACCGGCAAGTCGCCGTTTCCTGATGGCACACCGGCCGACAAGATGATTGCACATCGTTCACGCAAACCCACGCCGGTGCGGACATTTCGACCGGATGTGCCGCCAGCCCTGGCGACGCTCATCGACAAGATGATGGCCAAGAACCCGGACGAGCGACACGATTCGGCCAATGAAGTGGCCGATGCGCTGGCACCGTGGTTGCCCAATACTGAGATGCCTGAGTCGGCCGAGGTTCTTTCGGAGCCGCTTTTGCCATCCCCGGCGGCATCGATGGTCTTCCATGCGCCGACGAACAACATTCGGACTTTTCGCATGGGGTGGCCTGCGGTTGCTGCGTTGGTTATGATAGGCTGTGGGCTTGGAGTCGCAGCCGGGCAATTGCTCCGAAGCTCGCCGGCAGTTGTTCGTTCAACTAACGGTCGTTAATCGTCCCGGCTTTTGAGGACATTGCCATGGCGCGTGCTCTGTTTGGTCTTCTGGTGGTCGCCGCCCTTGGCGTGACCGGTTACTACACCTACAGCTACGTTCACAACGAAGGCACCTGCTGCCACAGCGACAGTGCTGCGACGGTCAAGCGGTCCTGCTGCACTGCAGAAACAACCAAGTCCTGCTGCTCCGAATCCGGCGACTGCACGGGCGCATGTGGCCTAGGCGAAGGCAAGGCCGAAGAAAAGAAGTCATGTTGCGAAGGCAAGGAAGGCAGCTGCTGCCAAGAGAAGAAAGCCGAAGAAAAGAAGGAAGAGAAAAAGGATGACGGAAAGAAAGAGTAATTTCCGCGCATAACTTTAATGACATCACGATGGTCGCGGTTCCGGCAATTTGTCGGGATCGCGGCCATCGATTTTTATTGCGATAGTTTGCGGCAACGGCCAATACCGCACCGCCAGCGATCCGAGGATGATGGCCCCACCAATCAACGTCGCCAATGACGGTCGCTCCGAATCGGGCGCGATGAGATAAGCCCAGGCCGGGTTCAACACGGGTTCGACCAGCGTCAACAAGCCGGCTTCGACGGACGACACGTGACGAAGACCGCGGGCTATCAACCAATAGGGTATTGCGAGTTGGACGATGCCGAATGCCGCCAACCAGCCGAGTTGACCAAGTCGCGGAATCGGTTCCAGAAACAAAATGGGTGACAGCACCAGAGCCGTGCCAGCTAAGTTGGCAGCCGTGAGCCACTGTGCGGAACGCTCACGTTGAGCGCGAAGAAACAACACGACGCCCGCGTAGAACACGCCGCTGCCCAGCGCCATTGCCACGGTGGAGAGTTGCGATTGGCTCCAATTGCCGGCGATCAACACGGTGATACCGGCGAGACCGCCGAGCAACATGTAGACATCACGCCATTCGAACTTCTCGTTCAGCCAAACCACGCCAACAATCAGCACCCAAATCGGTGCGGTGTATTGCAGTAGAATCGCGGCAGCGGCCGTTCCACCTGTCAGCGCGGCGACGAACAACACACACATGATCACAAAACAGGACACCATGCCAAAGAGCTTGCGATCCAACGGCGGGCGGTCTGATATGCGCAATAGCGGCAACAGCGCTAGAGCAGCGAAGAGCGCGCGATACTCGGCAATAGCGAGGAAGTTGATGGGTGGCTCGTTCAGGCCAAGCGATGTCGGCAACGTAAGTGCTTTTGCGAATAGACCGCTCAGGCTCCAGAAGCAGCCGGCCAGTATGATTTGACAACGAGCTTTGTTGAGCGGGGAAAGCGGCACGTGAGCGACTACCCCGCCAGAATGCTACGGAGAAAGCTGGCCGCAAGTGCCGCGACCATCAGGCCAACACCAAAGCCTGCCACGATAAGCAAGCGCCGGAACTTTTTCGATTGATTGTTCGACGCGGTGACCGCAGCTGGTTGCGGAATACCAGCATTGCTCGCGCGAAATTCCGGGTACTCGCCTACCGCGCGGAATTGCCGACGCTCGGAGCGTGCCGCCTCGACTCCATCCGGCCACAAGCCAGCATCCAGCCCCGCAAGAACCTGACGTGTCGTCGCCAATCGCGTGAAGGTTCGGCCCGATTCATCATGAAAACGCAGGTGCCAGGGCGAATCATCCAACGGCGTGTCGATGTTGACGCCGGCTGAAGGAAAGTCCGGATATGTTATCGCGACCTGATTTGAACGCAGTGCCGGCCGATCCTCAGGACCAATCGCCACCGTCGTGCGATATCCGTTCAACAGATGCGATTGTTCAAAGTCGTTAATGAGGTCCTTGATCGACGCAAAACGCTTGCACGGATCCAGCGCCATCATCTTGCGCAGTATCGGGTCGAGGGCAGGTGGCAGCGACTTGTTGGCCCGGCTCACCGGCTCGAAGCGGTCGGCTTGCTTGCGGGCCACGATTTCCGCGTGATTGTCGCCCGGGAATGGAACCACTCCCGTGAGCAAATGGTAAAACGTCGCGCCCAGGGAAAAGATGTCGCTCCGTTCGTCGGCGAACTCGGCGCTCTTGGCTTGCTCAAATGGCATGTACCAGGATGTGCCCAGACCACCGGTCGTCGAAGTAATATCGTCAGGGCCACCACCCCGGCGTTTCGCCAGACCGAAATCCGAGAGCTTGGCCAAACCATCGGAGGAGAGCAAGATGTTATCCGGTTTCACGTCGCGGTGAATCACACGATGCTCGTGTACGTGCGCAAGTGCCAGCGCGACATGGTAGATCACCAATGCCGCATCGTCTGCCGATAGTTTGCCATCCCGATCGAGCAGGTAGCTACAACTTGGTCCGTCGACGTACTCCAGCACCATCGCGTGCCGGCCGGACACCTGATCGCGCCCGTACATCAGTGTTCGCACAATGTGCTGATGATCGAACGATGCGCCGATACGCGCTTCGCGGTTGAATCGATCGACGTTGAGCTTTTCCTTCGCCAGGTTGTCGGCGAGAAACTTGATGGCAACGCGCCGCTGCTCAATTGGGTCATAGGCGAGATAAACCGTCCCCATGCCGCCTTGCCCGATGCTTCGCAACAAATGGAAGCGGTCCAGGTGAAGGACAGTCGGCTCCATCGCCGCGATGGCGCGGTTCAACGGAGCAGCGGTCTTCAGAGGCACAGTCACTTGGACAGCCCCGATTCCCTGGGAATGCAGAAGTCGGCTCACAGTATCAAATGAACAAGCCCGCAGGCCAGTTACTTGTTTCGCGCGAATAATCGCCGGGGGAGTACTGATAGCTTACCTGCTGGAATCGTCGAGTTCAAGAAGTAACGGCACGGGAATACAAAGAAGCCGCGGGGATGTTGTCGAATCACTGGTAGTGTCTCAGTTTGCCGCGGCGCGAGTAATCGAAGTGTCCGACAATAAATTCGTCTTCTTTGTGCTTTCCTTTGTGCCCTTTGTGTCTTCGTGGTGAGTTCTTAAGACCAACCACAATGACACAAAGGGCACAAAGGAAGCACAAAGAAAGCCAAACTGCAACACGACCGGATCACTTGTCGCGAATGTTGAGTTCACTTCGCAATTGATTGGCTAAATTCACGGCAGGCCCCCAACCGGAATACTGGCCCAAAATGATCTCGCATTGCAACAACGCCTCACGCCGCGCCTTGTCCGTCTCCAGCGAATACAGGAATTTGGCGAAGTCGTAGCGCCATTCGATCTGCTTTGGTGAAAGGTCTACCGCGCGTTCGTAGTGCGTTCGCGCCGCATCAGATTCGCCGAGTGATTGACAGCATTTGGCGAGCTGGTATGCACCAGTGCCCGAGGCATCGTCGGCACCAAAGGCGAGCAGCTCTTTGGCCTTAAGCAACATTCGTCGATGGGCGGCAGCATCGTGGGGAAGATTCACGATGATGTTGGCCGCGTCAATGATCTGGCCCGCGTCGTTGGGCAGGATACGATCGAGTAGGCCGTCGGCACCAATCTTGGGCAACGCCGCGATCACAATGGCCCGAAGATGAGTAGGCCGGCGAGCAAGCGAACGTCGCCAGAGATCCCACGCCGCTTCCTGCTTCCCGCGGCGAAGTTGAAACTGCCCGTTGAAGAACAAGAGATCCGCGTCGTAAGGTGCCAATCGCACCGCCCTGGCCCAATAGCTTTCAGCCGGGTCTGATCTGGCCATGCCGGTTTGACCAGGATTTGCATCCGCCGCCCAGGCGGCGAGTCGGCTATGTGGTTTGGCCAATAACGGACACAAGTTGCGGGCCACGATCATTTGCTCGATACCGCTCTGCGCCACTTCATCGAATATTGCAATGCGATCGCGCGAAGGCGCGGTTATTTGCGAGATCGGACCCAGCCAAGCGAGTGGTTGCGCACTCGGCACAGGGATGCTGGATATCGCCGCCAAACGTGAGCGCTCATCACTCCGGTTGAAAGCGGCTTGCCTGGCATCAATGAACACTTGACCCAGTTCCACACGCAATTCGGCGTCATCCGGAGCCAACTGCACGGCTCGAGTCAAGGCCCCGACGGCGACAACCGGGTCTTTGGATTTCTTCAGGCCGTTGTAGGCTTGCACGCGCAGTGCTTGAACACGTGCCTGCCGCGATCCGAAGCCAACCAGGAGCAGCGCCACGGCTGTCAATCCAACCAACGCGACCGCGCCGCCCCAGCCACCAAAGGCCATCGTCATGGAATGTTTGGATTTGACCGACGGAGGTTCGCTGGGATCGGAGCGAGCCATACCGCATAGTTGGGCCGCCGTCACGGCAACGAGCACCGTTACCGCCGGAGTGAACA
>JANLTA010000326.1:0-14135 GCA_031362705.1 Gemmataceae bacterium
GGCCATCAAAACCGCCAAGGTCGGGCCGCGCGAAGGCGAATTGGTGGAATTGATCCGTCGCCAGGTGGAACGCAGGTAGATGACATGTTGATGTGTTCCAACCTACCGAGCTTTGTGTCCGTACTTCGCTGCGATAGAACAAACCACGAGTTGTTCGATCACGAAACGGAGAGTCGTACCATGTCGCGATTACGTCGAGCGTTCACGCTGATCGAGTTATTGGTGGTCATCGCCATCATTGCGACACTGATCGGACTGCTGCTCCCGGCTGTGCAAAAGGTGCGCGAGGCGGCACAGCGAACCAAGTGCCAAAACAACCTTAAGCAAATCGGCCTCGCCGTCCACAATTTCGAATCGACACTCGGCGTGTATCCGCCGAGCATGATCGCACCAGTCGGCGGCACATTTGCGTCTAACAACGGCTCATGGTCGGTGCAGGGCCGGATTCTGCCGTCCATCGAGCAGGTGGCGGCGTACCTGAAAGTCAATCTGGAACAGGCATGGGATGCCCAGGCCAACACCGGCGTGCCAACCACGCGCATCCCCGTTTACATCTGCCCGAGCGAAACCAATGATGTCGTCCGGGTCGATGCGTCCGGCCTGCCCTATGTCTATCCCGTGAACTACGGCTTCAACTTCGGCACCTGGTTCGTGTACGATCCGGCAACCGGTAAAGGTGGCGACGGCGCGTTCTTTCCCAATGCCAAGCTTCGTCAGGCTGAAATTAAAGACGGTATGACGAACACGCTGTGTGCCTCCGAAGTCAAAGCATTTACATCGTACATGCGCAATACGGCGGATCCATCGGCGAATCCACCGAATTCACCGTCTGCCGTGGCGGCGTTGGCGGCAGGCGGACAAAAGAAGCTCGGCCCCAACCGCAACGACAACACCGGGCACACCGAATGGCCCGATGGCCGAGTTCACCACAGTGGCATCACGACGGTGTTCACGCCAAACACCGTGGTGCCGTTCACTGACGCCGGCATCAACTATGACATCGACTACAACTCTCGCCAGGAAGGCAGCAGTGCTACTGCAAAGACATACGCCGCGATCACGGCGCGAAGTTACCACACTGGCGGCGTGGTGAATGCACTGATGATGGATGGCTCGATTCGCCCCGTCGCGCCATCCATAGGACTGCCGATATGGCGCGCACTTGGTACACGCAATGGCGGTGAAATTGTGGCCGACTTTTAGGTTTTGATTGCCGACTACCTGACTCGCAACTCGTTCCGTACATCGCGCACGCCGGGTTCCAGCCGCATGAGGCTCTCGGCGTGTGCAGCTTCATCATCATTGGCTACGGTGCCACGCAGGACCACCGTGCCATTGTCGAAGGCGACCTGGACGTTGCCTGGCGCAGACAAATGCGTCGAACGTGCAATGGCTTGCGAAAGCTGCGATTGCATCTGAGCTGGTGGTGCAGTCGGCACGGCAAATCGAATCGTCGTCGTGTAAAGCACGCCACTCTTCAAGCCGCTGGCCGCTGCCGGCGCGAAGCTGTTTTGCGCACCGCGATTGTTCATGCCCGTGTTGGTGTTACCACCGACGCCAGCCGTTCCCCCCGGATTGGCACCCGCGGTGCCGCGATTCGCCGTGTTCTGTTGGCCGCCGCCGAAGGTGCCTCCGCCACCCGCGCCGCCCAACGTCCCCATCGAGGAATTGGCAGATCCACCGCTGCCGCCACTGAAGCCGGTCGAACCACCTGCGGCTCCCGTGCCCGTGGTGCGTGAACCGGTGCCCCCGCTGCTGTTGGCCATGCCTAAGCCTCCGGACGCGCCGGAACCCGTGCGGCCCGCGCCGGAGCCGCTGGTGGAATAAACCGCTTGACCAAAACCCGTGATTGAAGTCGATGTACCGGTGCCAGTAACTAATCCCTGGGCATATGGGTTGTAGTAGTAGGTGCTGAATGGGTTGCTGGTTTGGATCGAACTGTTGTTGGCTGAACCGGTTTTGCTTGGGAAGCTGTTCAACAGTGTTTGCGATGAGACGCCGGCCGTCTGCGTTGATGATGAACCCGACCCGCTGCCGGACCCACTGCCAAGTCCCGAACTCGAACCGGTGCCAGTGCCGCCGGTACCCCCGCCGATCTGTGCCGAGGCGGCCAAAGTCACCGTCAACCAGGTTACGAATGCCAAGCGCATGACGAAGCTCCATTGTCCGCGGCGGCTAATGTGTCCAACCTATTATCGTAAACACCGGCGAGAAACGAAAGGACTATCCGCGCAATTTCGTGGAACCTGGAGCTGACCTGGGTGGATCACTCAATCCAAGTGCCTCCAGCGGCTTAGCGCCGGCAAACTCGATTACTGCGACGTGAACCGCATCTAGGATCAACACAGTGTTCTGAAACTGATCTGCTCCCGTGGCCTGCCGAATCCGAATCTGTTGTACTACCACCAAGACTTGGTCTTCCGGTAGAAAACACGCTGAATCAGCTTCAATTCTGCCACTGATGAGGCGAGGCGCGAACATCTTAACCCCGGCATTGACGATGGCGTCAGTACCGCTGGATTGGATGGCGGCATCGGCGTCCACGACGATGGTACACGGGCCATGCCACTGTTTTTGGTTGCCAAAAATCTTGCTCAATACGCCGGCATTCATCGCGATGACCTCCGGGAAAACCACGCGCTCCAGCCTAGCTCGCCGGGGAATATGGTCAAATCGTGAAATTCCTATGGATTGCGACATCGCAGGTGGGTACAATTGGCATATTCAGTAACGACAGACTCGTGGGTCTCGTGTTTCCTCCATCAGCGGGGCGCAAAATCGTTCCGTTGACGAACATTTAGCGGGTGTGACCGAAAAGGCGCAATCGCTTCTCGATATCTTAATATGCGCAAGTTAGTGATTGATCCGATTGTATCGGCAATCGCCATGTTCGATACAACCGAACGTTCCCCGCACAGCTCACCCGTTCCACGCAAATCGCATCACAATTTTGGAGTAGAATTGCGCAAAAATGTGTGTACACTGATTCATGTACTGAACGAGCGTCTACAACAATGACGTGACTCTAAACCATCGGTGAAGCTGGAACGAGCAATCTGTTGTGGTTGTATCGATTTTACCGGCTACTCCGATCCTGCTTGGCGGATGGGGGCGTGGCATTTCGGGCGCGGGCGGTTAACCTTAGCGAGTCGATGGCCTTCGCGCGATTGACAATCCCCGGCCGACGCGCGATTGACAATCCCCGGCCGAGCCGGAGAGACTCGTCAGAACACAAGGAAGAGTGATCTCCCATGCAGATTTCCCGCCGCTATACCGTTGCCGGCCAAGACCCGTTCGCGCCGTTCAAGTTCATCGAGCGCACGTCCCGGATTGCTAACCCTGATGGCTCCGTCGTTTTTGAGCTGAAGAACCTGCTGGCTCCGGATGGCTGGTCGCAAGTGGCCGTTGATATTCTCGCGCAGAAGTACTTCCGCAAAGCGGGCGTGCCGCAAGTGGCCGAGCGTGTTGCCGAAGTGGGTGTACCCACGTGGCTTCAGCGCACACAGCCTTCAGCTGATAACCCCGAGTTCACGCACGAGATCGATGCAAGACAAGTATTTCGTCGCCTTGCCGGTTGCTGGACCTATTGGGGATTCAAAGGCGGTTATTTCACATCCGAAGCCGACGCGCTGGCATTCTTCGATGAAACATGTTACATGCTGGCGGCTCAGTTTGCCGCACCGAATTCTCCGCAGTGGTTCAACACGGGATTGCATTGGGCCTATGGCATTTCCGGTCCAGCCCAGGGCCACTTCCGCGTCGATCCTGTCAACGGTGAAATGACGCGGTCCACTTCGGCATATGAATGCCCGGCACCACACGCTTGCTTCATCCAATCGGTCTCCGATGACCTCGTCAACGAAGGCGGCATCATGGACCTCTGGGTTCGCGAAGCACGCATCTTCAAATACGGTTCCGGCACCGGCTCCAACTTTTCCGCGCTGCGGGCTGTCGGCGAGCCGCTATCAGGCGGCGGTAAGTCGAGCGGCTTGATGTCATTCCTGCGCATCGGTGATCGGGCGGCCGGCGCGATCAAGTCCGGTGGCACAACTCGCCGTGCAGCCAAGATGGTCGTGCTTGATCTCGATCATCCGGATATTGAAGAGTTCGTGAACTGGAAGGTGATTGAAGAGCAAAAGGTCGCCGCGCTGGTGACTGGCTCCAAGCTGCTGAACCGGCATCTCAGTGCCGTTTTGAAGGCTTGTCAAAACACTGAAGTCAAAGCCGACGATCGGCTCGAACGGTCGCGCAATCCGCAGTTAAAGAAGGCGATCTACGACGCCAAGATGTCGATGGTGCCCGTCAATTACATTGAACGGGTGATTCAGTTGGCCCGGCAAGGCGTCACCGGCCTGCAAGTCGAAGAGTACAACACCGACTGGGATTCCGCCGCGTATTTCACAGTCAGCGGCCAGAATAGCAACAACTCCGTCCGTATCCCAAACGAGTTCATGCGTGCGGTCGCCGACGACACAACCTGGTCGCTGTACTGGCGCACGGAAAAAGAAAAGGCCGCCCGCGAAAACCGCGCCCCCAAGGCGAAGCGAATCCTCGGCGCTCGTCAACTGTGGGATGAAATCGCCAACGCTGCCTGGGCATGTGCCGATCCTGGCGTCCAATACGACTCCACCATCAACGAATGGCACACCTGCCCCGCCGATGGACGTATCAACGCGAGCAACCCGTGCTCCGAATACATGTTCCTCGACGACACCGCGTGCAACCTGGCGTCGATCAACTTGTTGAAGTTCTACGATAAGTCGACAGGTTCATTCGACATCGTTGGTTATCGTCATGCGTGCCGCGTGTGGACGCAGATTCTGGAAATCAGCGTTTACATGGCACAGTTCCCCAGCGTGCCCGTGGCCCAGCGGTCCTACGATTACCGCACGTTAGGCTTGGGTTATGCCAACCTCGGTGCGCTGCTCATGCAGCAAAGCATCCCTTACGATTCGCCGGCTGGCCGTGCTCAGACGGCCGCGCTAACCTCCATTATGCATTCGGTGTCGTATGCCACGAGCGCCGAAATCGCCGGTGAACTCGGAGCGTTTCCGCGCTACGAGGCTAACCGCGAAGCGATGCTTCGGGTCGTCCGCAATCACCGTCGCGCTTCGTACAACGCGCCGGCTGCCGAATACGAAGGGTTGACCGTCACGCCGGTGGGCATTGATCCGCTGTTCTGCCCGGCACCGATGCTGGCCGCCGCCCGTGAAGACAGCGACCGCATGTTGGACTTGGGCCAGCGTTTCGGTTTTCGCAATGCACAGGTCACAGTGGTCGCGCCGACCGGCACCATTGGCCTGGTGATGGATTGCGACACGACCGGCATCGAGCCGGACTTTGCCTTGGTGAAGTTCAAGAAGCTGGCCGGGGGCGGTTACTTCAAGATCATCAACGCGTCGATCCCGCCGGCACTTGAGAAACTCGGTTACTCAGCGCGGCAGATCGACGACATCGTGAAGTATTGTCGCGGGGCAGGCACGTTGACGGGTTGCCCGCACGTCACTCCGGCCACGCTGAAGATGAAGGGATTCACCGATGACGTCTTGGCGCGGGTTGAATCGCAACTGCCCGCAGCCTTTGAACTGGGCTTCGTATTCAATCGTTGGACGCTCGGCGACGACTTCATCCGCGATAACCTCAAGATTCCCCAGGAGCGGTTCGACACAATTGGCTTCGATTTGCTCGCCGAGTTGGGCTTCAGCAAGGCCCAGGTCGAGGAAGCCAGCCGCTACGTTTGCGGGACGATGACCATTGAAGGTTCGCCGCACCTGAAGACGGAACATTATCCGATCTTCGACTGCGCCAATAAGTGTGGTCGGTTTGGCCAGCGCTATCTCTCGGTCGAGTCGCACATCCGTATGATGGCCGCCGCCCAGCCGTTCATCTCCGGTGCGATTTCCAAGACGATCAACATGCCCTACGAGGCGACTGTCGATGAAGTGAAGAAGGCCTACGAACTCAGTTGGAAGCTGATGCTCAAGGCCAACGCACTTTATCGCGATGGATCCAAGCTCAGCCAACCGCTTAACTCTGTCTCTGACACTGACGACGAAATACCCGTCGAGATGGAAGCGGCAGCGATCAAGGCCGACCCGGTTAAGGTCGCGGAGAAGATCGTACTCCGGTACATTGCCCGTCGGCGTCGTTTACCCGATCGCCGGGCCGGCTACACGCAGAAGGCGAAGATCGGCAGCCACAAGATCTATCTCCGCACCGGCGAATACCAGGACGGCTCGATCGGCGAGATCTTCATCGACATGCACAAAGACGGCGCGGCCTTCCGCAGCCTGATGAATTGCTTTGCCATTTCCGTGTCCATCGGTTTGCAGCACGGCGTGCCGCTCGATGAATTCGTCGATGCGTTTGTGTTCACTCGCTTCGAGCCAAACGGCGTCGTGCAGGGGAACCCGCATATCAAGATGTCCACGTCGCTGATTGACTACATTTTCCGCGAGCTGGCCGTCACGTATCTCGGCCGGCACGAACTGGCCCATGTGGATCCGGACGCTCTTCGCTCCGACGCCATGCACGAAGAACCCAAGCCGGAAGAAGAACCGGCCTACGAATCCGAAGAAGTGATCGCCGAGCGTGTTGTCGACCCTAAGAAACCGGCCAAGGAAAAAGAGCGCTTCGCCGCCCCGCGGTCGTCGCACTTGCACTTGGCCAAAAATGGTAATGGCAACGGCAATGGCAATGGTTCCAGTAGTGCCCCCGGCCCGGCCTCCGTGCAAGCGGCGCGCACCATGACCGCCGCCGAAGATCGCGTCCGACTGGCTCGCCTCAAAGGCTACGAAGGCGACCCCTGCACCGAATGCGGCCAAATGACACTGGTCCGCAGCGGTGCCTGCGCGAAGTGCGACACCTGTGGAGCGACATCGGGATGTAGTTGAGTGGACGGAATCGAGACAGCGACAGCGGAAGTCCAAGACCCGGCTGGGGGAAACAAATCCCCAGCCGGGTTTTTTGTTTTCGAGCCAACGATCAAGCGGCCGCGGCCAACAACCATTCTTGCCATTCAATTACGACGCCCATGTTCTCAAATAGCTCGGGTCCAGTTCGCTTGAGTGTTTCTCCGAGCAGCCGCTGTCTTTCATCGCTGCTCGCTATTTGAATCGCCGTTTTTGCGTAAGCGCTGATGGTACTGACATTAAGTTCATCCAACCCCAACAAACGATTCACGGCCGCGGCCCAGCGGCCACGATGGTAGGGGCCGGGCCATGTCACTGTTGGTGTGCCGGCGGCAATGGCGTCTAGCACAGTGTTCGCGCCGCCGCCGTAGTGGAGCGTGTCTAGCACCATGTCGGCGGCGGCTACCAGTTCTAAATACGCTTCGCGTTCCAGTCGCCCGATCACACGCAGTCGATTGGCCACGTCCGGCATCGCGGTACGTAGCCGGGTCATCAACAACTCCGTGATGGTCGGTTGTTCATCGGCGATAATGCCGATGATGCCGTGCGCGTCGCCGCGCAGAATGTCGGCGAGTACGCCGTCGAAATCCGGATGATACTTGCGGACGTTTTGCTGACAGAGATAAAGACGGTCGGTCGTGGCGAAACCAAACGCTTCTTTGGATCGGGGCGTCGCTGACACCGGTGGCCGCATGTAGTACGTTGGCATGCGATT
This sequence comes from Gemmataceae bacterium, assembly GCA_031362705.1. Classification (GTDB taxonomy): domain Bacteria; phylum Planctomycetota; class Planctomycetia; order Gemmatales; family Gemmataceae; genus JAIBBI01. Next base: position 7,627 of record JANLTA010000326.1, read on the forward strand.
CAATGGCACAAGCGTTTCGGTGTAATGGTCCTGACCATTTGGCGGTTCGAGTTGCGACCACGACAGATAGTGATTAACTTCCACATGACCGGAAGTGACTGGCCAACCCCAGCAATTGATTTGCACCCGCGCCGGTTTGAAGAACGGCAGGAAGTAGTTCATCGAATCGGTGCCGATCTCCCAATAGAGCAAAATGTCGAAACCGATTTCGCGCAAACGTTGATTGGCATCATGCACACGCTCCGGCAGCAACACGAAGTCAAAGTTTGCATCAGGCAACATGTGTTTCAATACGTTGATGCCGCTTCGGCTGGCAATCAGTTTCACGTCGAGTAGTCCGCGATCCAGTCGCGCGATCAGCGGGCCGAGACAGCGTGCGAAGACGCCCTCGTGGCCATGCGTGACGACCACGCCCAGCGACGGCTTGCCATTGCGTTTGGCCGGTGGGTCATACGCCGAAAGTCGTTCGCGGAAGAACTGTGAGAATTGTTCTTTCAAGTGTCGTTCGTCACCACCCTGATAGGCCATCAGCATCGGCGGCTCGGCACCGCTTGTGTGTAGATCAACCACATCAATCGAGCCGCGGTCCTCGTATCGACGCAATATCTCGGGAATGGCTTGGCGATATTCACTGATGAATGCCAAGGTGGGTGCAACCGGCGGCGCGAGCAAATCGCAGCGCAGCGCACGCAGCCATTTCTCCGGCCGACGTGAACAGGCCCGGCGATAGGCGTCCTTTGCTTCATCCGTTTTGCCGGCGGCGACAAGGCAATTACCCAAGCTGTCATCCAAGTCAGCATCGTCGGGGCGCTGGGCGGCAGCTTTCCGATAGGAGTCGGCTGCGGCGTCCAAGTCACGCATGTCATACAAAGCATTGCCAAGATTCAGATGGGCATCGCCCCAATCGGGTTTCAGCGCCAGCGCTTTGCGATACGCTTCGACCGCCGTGACGACCCGCCCTTCCTCACGCAACGTATTGCCGAGGTTGTACCAGGTGCGGTCGTAATTGGGCCGCAAGCGCACGGCCTCGTTGTAGTGCGTGATCGCTTCGGCATGGCGGCCAAGTTGTTTCAACGTGTTGGCGAGATTGTAATGGCCTTCGGGAAAAAATGGTGACAAATGGAGCGATTTGTGCAGCGCCTGCGCCGATTCGACGAGGCGATCGACTTGCCGATACAACTCGCCGAGGTTGTTCCAGAAAGCGGGGATGTCGGGGCGCAACTGGCACGACTTCTCAAGAAACGGCACGCCCTCCTTGGGGCGTTCGAGTTGAGCGAGCAACAGCCCGAGTTGTTGCATGCAATAAGCCTGCGTCTTGTCGAATTGCAAGACGGATCGATACAAACCCTCGGCCTGTTTGAGCCGCCCGGCTTGATGATGGAGCGTGCCTTGACGAAACATCTCGGCAACGGTTTGGGGGTCCATTTGGGATTCCGCCTTGCCATAGGGTGTCGGCGGGTAGGATAACCGTTCGCCCGCCAATGCGGTAGACCCCATGACGAATGATATGCCGCCACCCGGGGCCGATAGCCCAATTGCTTGCGACATTTCGGGCGACTTCGCCAGTTGGCTGGCATCGTCCGGTGGCTCATTGGCGATAACCACCTACCAGGCGGGCAAAGTCGTGTTGGTTGGCTGGGATGGCCGGCAAGTGTCGGTGTTGTTGCGACATTTCGACAAGCCTATGGGCTTGGCGGTGTACGGCGCAAAATTAGCTTTGGCGACACGCAATGAAGTCGCGCTATTCGCCAATGCGCCACTATTGGCAAACGACTATCTCGAGAATCAACGCGGCGTATACGACGGGTTGTTTTTGCCGCGTGCCAGCAATTGGACTGGCGACCTCAACATTCACGACCTGGCGTTCGCTGACGATGGCCTGTGGGCCGTGGCCACGCGCTTTTGCTGCCTGGCCAAGTTATCGGATGAGTTCAGTTTTGTGCCCGTATGGCGACCGCCATTCCTAACCGACACCGTGCCCGAGGACCGTTGCCACCTGAACGGACTCGCAGTCGTCGATGGCAAGCCCGCCTATGTAACAGCGCTGGGCGAGACCGACGTGGTCGGCGGTTGGCGAGCCGGTAAAGCAACTGGCGGCATCGTCGTGCGTATTGTGGACGGCACCGTCATTCATCGCGGCCTGGCCATGCCGCACTCGCCGCGCTGGCATGATGGCCGACTTTGGGTGCTTAACTCCGGCGCGGGAGAATTGCACCGTATCGATCCCATGACAGGATCGCACGATGTGATCTGTACTCTGCCCGGATACCTGCGCGGGTTGGCGTTAATCGGCCCGTTCGCCCTAATCGGCATGTGCCAAATCCGCGAGAAGCATATCTTCGGGGGCCTGCCGGTGCAGGAACGTTTCGCCAACCTGCAATGCGGCGTCGCCTTGATTGATACGCGAAATGGCACCCAACTCGGTATGTTGCACTTCACCGCCGGCGCACAAGAGTTGTTCGAGGTGCAATTCCTGCCAGGGCTACGGCGACCCATGTTGCTCAACCGCGACAAGCCAGCCGTGCGCGACGCGTTCACCGCGCCAGAGTTCAGCTATTGGTTGCGGCCGAGTAATATGATTGCCGATCACACAAACGGTTAACGTCTTATGATCCGCGTCAACCTCGGTCCGCGTAGTTACGAAATTGTCGTCAACGACAAAGGCGACATTGGCTCGTTTTTGAAGCAGCGGCTGGCTGGTCGCCGCGCCTACATTTTTGCTGACATCAATGTTGCGAATGAAGCCGACGCATTGTTCCGCACTTTGACGGACGCTGGTTTTATCTGTCGCAGCTCGACGATTCCTGCCGGCGAGTCATCGAAATCCCTTGCTACTGCGACGACGCTTTATGATCGCCTGAGTGACATGGCTGCTGATCGGCAAACGGCCGTCATTGCTGTCGGCGGTGGTGTCGTGGGTGATTTGGCCGGATTCGTGGCGGCGACTTACAATCGCGGGTTGCCTTGGGTGATGGTACCGACGACGCTGCTGGCGATGGTCGATAGCTCAGAGGGCGGAAAAGTCGGCGTCAATTTACCGCGGGGCAAGAACTTGGTCGGCGCGTTCCATCAGCCTGCCGCTGTGTGGATTGATACGGATATGTTGGCGACGCTACCGGATGAGGAATTTCGGTGTGGGCTGGCCGAGGTGGTCAAGTATGGTGTGATCCTCGATGCGGAGTTTTTTGGTTGGCTCGAACAAAACGCCGATGTCGTCATTCATCGCGACGATGCCGCAGTTGCCCATATTGTGACACGCTGTTGCCAACTCAAAGCCGAGATTGTCGAAAAGGATGAACGAGAGGAAACGGGCTTGCGCATCGTATTGAATTACGGGCACACGTTCGCTCATGCGTTTGAGTCGGTGGGTGGGTACGCGATGCGGCACGGCGAAGCCGTGGCGGCGGGAATGGTCTGCGCGAGTCGATTGGCCGAGCGTGTCGGCACGGCACCGTCTGAGGTGACACACCGTCAAATCGAGTTGTTGCGAAGATTCGGTTTGTCGGTTGGTCCTCCGCAGCCGGCGCGGACCGACGAATGGCTCCAAGCAATGAAACGGGACAAGAAGGCCGTCGGTGGCAAATTGCGATTCGTGTTGCCGAATCGGATCGGCGAAGTGAATGTGGTCGACGACGTGCGGGAAAGCGACGTTCGCTCAGTTTTAAGTCAGAAATAAAAAACGGCCGCCCGTCCTGGGCGGAGACGGGACGGCGGGAGGAGGGCACTCCTGACCGCTGGGGCACCCTGGGCGTCGGTGACCCGAACGAGTTGGTACCTTCCACGGGCAGCAGCCGGTGACATGGGCCTCTACTTATACAATCGTATCTCGTTGGCAAAACCGGGTGTGAAAAACGCGATTTTTGCTAAAGTTTCTAAAATAGTTTACTGACTATGACAACGTTTTTGCCTTAAGTGCAATTCCTATAAATGGTTGTGGAAAAACTTGTCCACCAAGAGTTTTTGGCCCGTTTTCCCAGATCGATGGCGGCTGTTGATCGATGGCAACCACGGCCGAACGCCCGCAAGCCAAGTGTACGGCGATTTCCGGCGAACCGATCAGCATAACCACCCGATGATTAGTCTCGGCTAAGTCAATGATCTTTAGCAAGGGTGTGATACCGCCCACTCGCCCTAATTCGGGTTGCAACACACCAACCCTTGTTCGTGCGATCAATTCGGGGAAGGCACCGGCGCCGAGTGTGCTGCCGGCCGCCACTGGCACTTCGAGTTCGTTGGCGAGTCTGGCATAGGCTTCCACGTCGTCAGCCGGGCATGGGTCGGCATACAAGTCGGCATCCATTTCTTCTTCGAGGAAGCGGCCAAATGCGAGTGCGGTGTTCAGGTCCAAGGCCTGATGCCCGGCGATGCCAAACCAAACTTCCTCGCCGAGTTCATCACGAATGTGTTGAAGTTTGCCCGCATCTTTGATCGGATCGCGCGAGCCGACGCCGACGCGCAGCCCGCGAATGCCGTCGGCCAACAGCGGCTTGGCGATTTCGATGACACGGTCGGCCGAAAGGCCTGGCCAAGCTGTGGCGGCAATGTGGCAGGGCGTTGAATCACGTGCTCCGCCAAGTAATCGCCACAGTGGCAAATTCGCAAGCTTCGCCTGCAAGTCCCACAGCGCAACATCCAGAGCGGCATAGGCCCGGGCTTCCGCGCCGCCGCGCATGATCTCTGGACATTGTTGCTTCGCTTTGCCGTAGATGCGTTCGATGGAAAATGGTTCAGCACCATGCACGTCCGGCGTGAACAGCTCATCAAGTAGTGTTTGTTCCGCACGCCCCGAGCCGGGGACGACGGCATAGCCCATGCCTGTGGCACCGTCACCAGTGCGCACAGTTGCGATCAACAAGGCAATATCCGACGGCTCGTCGGCGACTGCGTCTTCCACACGCGGCAGGCTGCGACTTTTTGGCAGCGGCACGCGGACAAGGCGCGACTCCACAGACACGATGAGCGTGGACTTAGGCATGGAGCGCCCGTGAATTCTTGGCCAATGTGCTGTTCCAAAAACCGTAACAGAAATAGAGGAGTAGCCCGGCGGCCATCCAATATGCCAGCCGCTGCCACGAATGCACGGGCAGGAACAGCATCATGATGACATTCACCAAAATGCCAAGCGGAGCGACGATGAACACCAACGGGCATCGGAATGGCCGCTTCGCGTCGGGCCGCTTGATTCGCAATATTAACACGGCGGCGCAGACAATGACGAATGCGAACAGCGTCCCGATATTGACCATCTCTTCGAGGAACGAAGTCTTCGTAAACGCGGCGACGACGGCAATCACTAACCCTGTCAGAATCGTGGAGATGTATGGGGTCTTGAACTTAGGATGAACGCTGCCGAAGATCGATTTCGGCAACATGCCATCGCGGGCCATCGCCAAAAAGATGCGCGCCTGACTGAGAAAAGTAATGAGGATGACACTCGTCATTCCCGCCAGACCACCGCACGCGACCAGGGCTGCGATCGTTTTCAGAAAACCACTCTGAGTTTCATCGCCAAGTTGAATAAAGGCCGACGCCACGGCTGCGTCTTCGTCGATTTCCGGATAGGGCACCATGCCGGTAATAACCATTGAAACCGCGATGTACAACAACGTACACAAAAACAGCGATGCCAGGATGCCGAACGGAACATCGCGTTGCGGCCGGACGGCTTCTTCCGAGTGGGTAGAAATGGAATCGAAACCGATAAAGGCGAAAAACACCAGCGCTGCCCCGACCATCATGCCGGAAAGCCCGAATGGGAAAAACGTGCTTTTGTAGTCGGACGATTTCAAGGCGTTGTCAATTCCAAGCAGACCCAACAGTCCCCACTTTTTCTTCAAATACCCCTCTGTCAACCCGTCGGCTTTTTGGATGACCGCGGTGACGGCCGCCCGATCCGCGTCGGATGTCGGAAGGTGCTTCTTGAGATTCGCTTCAAATTTATCCAAACGCTGGGCTGCCGCCGATTGGCTCGTGCCGTTCTTGTCGTAAGCCGCACGAACGACGGGCAATCGGGACGTTCGAAATTCCGCAAGCGCAAATTCCTTCAGGGCTTTGATTCGCTGTTTGGTGGCCGCATCGCCATCGGGCTTCTTTTCAACATCGAGCACATAGGCGCTCGCCGCGTCCAGCATGACGAATTCTTGCGGCTGGCGACGGGCCTCCTGTGGAATCTCCGTCCAATATGACCGGTTCACATAGTTGTATCCGACGGCGATTACCAGCAGCACGACACCAAGTTTGATGGCCACCATGACGGCATTGAAAAAAGCGCTTTCGCGAATGCCAATGACGAGTACCACAGTTACCAGCAACATGATGAAGACGGCCGGCAGGTTCATGATGGCTGTCGGGTCGGTCATTCGATCGGTACACCATTGCGCCGGAATCGTATAGCCTTTTCCCAGGATCGCCTCCAGAAATGCATTGAGATACTTTGTCCATGCCGATGCGACTGTCGCACAACTCATCGCATATTCCAGTACTAAATCCCATCCGATGATCCAGGCCAC
>JANLTA010000335.1:0-1816 GCA_031362705.1 Gemmataceae bacterium
GTATTTTGCCGCCGCCGCTCGCAGTCCATTGATTCTGGATCAACGGAGGTTCGAAGTCCCGGAAATCGATGCTGGCGAGTGATTGAGGAACATGAAGTTCGCGGGGCTGGCCGTCCAAACCCAGCCGGTTCCAGTCGAATACGCGATAGGTGGTGTCTGAGTTTTGTTGAATTTCAAAAATAACGTTGCCCGCCCCGATGGCGTGAACCCGGCCGCTGGGCAAAAACATCGCGTCGCCCGGTCGCACCGCAAGATGATGAAAACAATCCGCCACGGTGCCTTCCTTGATTTTGCGCTCGAATTCCAGTCGCGTGACGCCGCGTTTCAATCCCACGTAAAGTTCCGCGCCTGGTGCGGCGTCGGTGATATACCACATTTCAGTTTTCGGCTCGCCGCCGAGTTGCACGGCGACGGAAGCCGGGGGATGCACTTGCAAGGAGAGCTTTTCCCGCGCATCGAGAATTTTTATCAGGAGCGGGAACCGTCCGGCCAAAGATCTGGCCGAGCCGAGCAACTCTGCCGCATGATTCTCCATCAACCAGCGAAGGTCTTTACCGCGCAACGGACCGTTGGCGATCACGCTCACACCTTCAGGCCGGTCGGTTATTTCCCACGATTCGCCGATGGGAACGTCGGGCGGCAACGCCTTTCGGTACAGCCGTTCCAGATTGCGTCCGCCCCAGATGCGCTCTTTGAAGATTGGATGAAAGGTCAGTGGGTAGAGCATCGGAAAGTTCAGATTGTGGTATTCGGAGTCGCGTCGAGGGCTCGTTCGGAGCCGATTCGGTTCTCAGGCCTCGACCGGGGTGAGTTTCTCCACAAAATGTCCGTGCGCCCGGAACTTGGCGTAGCGCTGTTTCATGCGCTCTTCGGCCGTCAGCTTTCGCAACTGTTTGAGATGTTTGAGCAAGTGCTTTTTCAAAGTTTCAGCGGTTGCCGCCGGGTCCGTGTGCGCACCACTGCGAGGTTCGGGCACGACCTCGTCCACCAATCCCAATGACAGCAGGTCTTTGGCGGTGATCTTCAGAGCTTCGGCGGCTTTGGACGCGGCGGCGCGGTCTTTCCATAGAATCGCCGCGCAGCCTTCCGGACTGATGACGGAATAGTAGGCATTTTCCAGCACGAGTACGCGGTCGGCAACGCCAATGCCCAACGCGCCGCCCGATCCGCCTTCGCCGATCACCACGGCGATGATGGGCACTTCGAGCAACATCATCTCGCGCAAATTGACGGCAATCGCCTCGGCAATGTGACGTTCCTCCGCGCCGATGCCGGGATACGCGCCCGCCGTGTCGATCAGGGTGATGATTGGCAGGCCGAATTTGTCGGCCATTCGCATCAAACGCAGGGCCTTGCGATAACCTTCCGGATGGGCGGAGCCGAAGTTGCGCAGGATGTTTTCCTTGGTGTCCCGGCCTTTTTGCGTGCCGATAACCATTAATTTGTGGTCATCCAGCTTCGCAAACCCGCCCACAACCGCACGATCCTCGGCAAACAGCCGGTCGCCGTGCAGTTCGGTGAAGTCAATGAAGGTGGACTTGAGATAGTCCAGCGTGAACGGACGTTTGGGATGCCGGGCCATCTGCACCCGTTGCCAGGCATTTAAGTTGGAAAAAACCTGTTTCCGCGTGGTGGCGATTTTCTTTTCGATCCGTTGGATTTCCTGCTCGAAATTTACGCTTAAGGAGTGGGTTTCCTGGTGTTTTTTCAGTTCCTCCAGCTTGTTTTCAAGTTCCACGATCGGCTTTTCGAAATCGAGCTGATGTTTCATGGACGGCAAGTTTAGGTTTTCGGCCTGGCGCAAGCAACGCTGAAA
>JANLTA010000353.1:0-3757 GCA_031362705.1 Gemmataceae bacterium
GATCGGAGGATATTTGGGTGCTCGAGTGAACCGAGCACTATCGCTTGCCGTCGCAATCCGTCCGCGACCATTATGCCGAAATCACCTGAGCTATGAACGAAGTTTACACGAACTAGCTTGTCACTCTCCTTCTGCCTTGCCAGATAACCGAGGTAGCCGCCGCGATTGAGCAATTGCAGCAGATCATATCCAGGGACATGCGGAGGGGGCGCCGAGGCAAAGGGGTCCATCGGACTATCTCATATGGCCGGAAGTGACCGCCAAAGTTCGTTCATGGCAACTCCCCCTCCGAACTACTCGCACATGCCTAGAGTCGCCCATTCCCCCATGTCGTTATCAAAGCGAACGTAAAAGCGTTCTTCGTCGTCTTGCCACCGAATGATCGTTCCGGATTGGTCACGCCATCGGCAGTAAATGCGGCTTCCTACGTCAAGCGAGAGCAGTTCTTCCGGCGTCGCTTTTTCGTCCAACCATTCGTCGTGTGACTTGGCAGGTAGTATCACTGGCATCCGGTCATGGAATGGCGTAACGAGCTTGTTCGCCTCCGTCGTGACGATGGTGCAACTTTCCAGCGGGTCGCCATCCGGTGGCCGCCAGCACTCCCATAACCCGGCGAACGCGAATAGCTCACTGTCCTTCAAATGGAAGTGATGCGGTAGCTTCGCTTTTCCAACCTTCGCCCACTCATAAAAGCCCGTGGCAGGAATCAGGCATCGGCGATTCTTGAACGCCGAGCGAAATGACGGCTTAGTTGCAACCGTCTCGCTGCGTGCATTGATGAGCGAAAAGCTAATCTTGGTGTCCTTCGCCCACACGGGCACGAGGCCCCAGCGGACCAGGGAACAAACGCGCTTGCCCTCGTTGAGTTTCACGATGGGCACGGTCTGCGTCGGTGAGACGTTGTACCGCGCGGGCAATTCCGGCGCATCGTTCACGCCGAACAGCGACGCAAATTCCCGGTGATTCGTCAGGATGTTATAGCGCCCGCACATGGCGTTCAGTTTACGCTACGGGCGCTGAAGTCGCCACCGGTCGCTCAACTGCCGGACCGCCCTTCGGTCCCTCTCGAAACTCCGCCAACGTCCCCAGCTTCATGCGCGGAGCGTGATTAGCATCCGTGCACGCATCGTGACGGGCCAGCAACTCTTGAAACTCGGCTTCTGTTGTTGCGCTTTGCATTTGAATGTAGAGGCGAACGGATTCCTTTATGGCTTCCCGGTCGATTCTGGTGCGGCGTGACATGGTGGCATTGTGCCACGGAGCGGAACGGGATGATGCGGCAGTTGCGGGATGCCGCGGCGAAGGCGCGCTGCTGGATCGAGCAGACTGGCGCCCAATAAATACCGGCGATTCAGTGCTCCTGACGCATTTTTCTCGCATATGATAAATGTCACGGCACGCCACGCGCGCGACAACTAAGCTACACGCTTACGAAACGCAAATCAGGGTTTCAATGCTCTGACGACCCTGCCGATCGGCTTGGCCCGCGTACGTTGGTTCCGAACTGGGCCTGACACAGGGGAGGATATGTCCACAACGAACATCCGAGGTGTATTGGAAGCGCTGGAGTCCCGCGAGGTGCCGGCCAGCCCCTCCGTTGCCCCCAGTTTGGGGCCGCCGCCGGCGCCCTCGGCGAATGTCATTTGGGTGAGCACGGCAGCGCAGCTCCAAAACGCCGTGCAAAACCTGCAATCGAATCGGACCATCGTTATCCAACCGGGCACGTATGTCATTAGCTCGCAATTGACTATCGGCAACGGCCAACAAGTCAGCAATGTCAACATCCGCGGCGCCACCGACAATTATGGCGACGTCGTGATTCTCGGCGCCGGAATGGATAACAATGCGGTGTGGTTTGGCTTCTCGCTGTATAACGCACAAGATGTGTTCATCGCCAATGTGTCCGTCGGCGCCGTTTATTACAGCGCCGTCGAGTTGCACGGGGAGTCCGGCGCGGCCCGCTTGCACCTTTACCACGTCCGCTTATTTGATAGCGGCGAGCAATTGATCAAAAGCAATCCAGGGGCGAGCACGGGAGCGGATAACTGCATCGTCGAGTATTGTTTGATGGAATACACGAATGGTCCCAGCACGGTCGATCACGGCCCGGGCGTCGGTTATACCAACGGCATCAGTGCCCTGCGTGTCAACGGCTGGCAGATTCGCAACAACCTTTTCCGCAATTTTCATACGCCTGATACCGCGGCCTATCATTGGAATCCCGTCGTGCTGATGTGGGGCTACTCCCAAAACACGGTCGTTGAAGGCAATACCTTCATCGATGGCGATCGGGCGATCGCGCTGGGCCTGATCGACCAGTCGGGCGGCTTCGACCATCAAGGCGGCGTCGTCCGCAACAACTTCGTCTACCAACATCCGGGTTTGTTCAGCGCGGCGCGACGAGCCGGCTCAGACGGTCAGATCATCGCGTACGACTCGCCAGGCACGGAGGTCTATCACAACACGATCCTGACCAACAACAACAGCCTCTATTCAATCGAAGTGCGCTGGGGCAATACGGGCGTCGTTTTCACCAACAACTTGGCGGACGCTCCACTCCGTGCTCGAGACGGCGGCGTTTTCACGGGGAGCAGCAACTACCGCAGCGCGACCGCGTCGATGTTCGTGAACGCGCCGGCCGCCGACTTGCACTTGGTTAATAGCGCACTCACTCAATCCAACGTCATCGACCACGCCAGTGCTTTCGCGGCAGCCACCGACGACTTCGATCTCGGCAATCGGCCGATCGGTTCCGCAGCCGACATTGGTGCTGACGAATACATCCCACCAGTTCGCGTGCAGTCGGTCACGATGAATGACGGCTCAGTCCAGCGTTCACGGATCACGAGTGTGACTGTTAACTTCGACCAAATGGTCACGCTGCCCGCCAACCCGGCCGCCGCGTTTCAGTTGATACGGTCAAGCGACAGTGCGGTTGTGACCTTGATTGCAACAGTCAGTAACACAACCGTTACGGCAGTGACATTGACGTTTACCAATGGCCCAGTCGAGTTTGGCTCGCTCGCCGATGGCCGGTACACACTGACCGCGCTCGCAGCGCAAATCACCAACCTCGACGGCAATGGCGACGGCACGGTGGGCGATGACTACACTCTCGTCGGGACGCCGGCCAGCGGCCTGTTCCGCCTCTTCGGCGACGCTGATGGTGACGGCACCGTGGCCGCCAGCGACTTCATCCAATTCCGCTTGTCGCTCGGTGGGGCTAATCCGATCTTCGACTTCGACAACGACGGCGCGGTCGCCGCTAGCGATTTTATCCAATTCCGGCTGCGGTTTGGCGGTTCGATCTAGCGACCGATTGGTGTCAAGGGATTTCGTCAACCAATTGGTCGCTGCTTGATGATGCCTGCGAAATGGGGCCCTGAATCGCACCCGTGTGTCGAGATCGAGGGGTAATTACGCCAACTACGTGCAGCGAGCTCTCATGGCGTCAGCGTGACTGGCTCGCAGTCAGGTCGAACACGTTGGCCATCTCGTGCGGGTTGGTCCGAAGGTTGTACCAGTATCACATCCCGAAATCTTAGCCTACCGACGCTGTAATCGCCACCGGCAGAGAGTAGGCTGAAACGTCGGGAGCTATCACCATGCCGAAGCAACTGACGAAAGCGCAATTGTAACCGGTCTATTTGGCCCTACGTTCGAAACGAGACTATCTCTGCAAACTAAAACAGCGGCTAGAATCCAATGGGTTCACTTTCGGCGTTGCGCGCGGTTCGGGTGGAATTGAATTGGTTAG
>JANLTA010000364.1:0-2709 GCA_031362705.1 Gemmataceae bacterium
GGCAAGAACTTGGCGGCGCGACTCCCCTGACTGGGAGCGCAAGTGAAGGAGGCGTTAGTAACACGGCAGGATCTTCGCGACGACCGACCATCATCATCGCTGCCGATGGCAATCCGATGGTCGCCTGGACTGAATTCACAGGCGCGGCGAGCGACATCCTGGCGGCGAAATACGATCCCGCAGCCAATGCGGGTGCAGGTGGCTGGATCGCGCTAGGAAGCTCTCTCGCCGCAGGCGGGATCAGCGCGACAGGCAAAGCGGATTCGCCGGTTTTGCAATCAACCGCCTCTGGCCCTGTCGTTGCGTGGGTCGATTCCAGTTCCGGTGTATCGAACGTCTATGTCCGGCAATTCTCCGCAGGAACTTGGTCAGGCTTAGGCGGGGCTGGCAATGCCAGTGGAAGTGGACTTTCCGCCTCTGCTAGCGGTGTCGAGGATGTAGCGATGACAACCGACGGTACAAAAGTGGCGGTGGCATGGACCGAGTTGGACAACAGCATTCGACAAGTTTACTTGCGCCAGTGGAACGGAACGCAGTGGAATGAATTGGCGGGATCCGCCTCAGGCATAGGGATCAGCCACGCAACAAGCGGCGCAAGCACACCATCACTCACGTACCATTCGGGAAACCTATTCGCATCCTGGCAAAATGCCAACCAACGGTTTGCAGAGGTTTACGCGGCTTACTTTAACGGTACTGTCTGGCAACCGGCGGGAATCGACGCGAGCGCCAATGGTGGAGTTTCCGATACTGGTGGCAACGCCAGCCAACCAAGACTCGCCTCAGGTGGAGGTAAGCTGTATCTTACGTGGGCCGATGACACTCTACAGAGTCGAGCCGGCACGCAGGTTTCTCTGTACGCGAAACGCTGGAGTGGCTCATCCTTTGTCGCCGAACTGGGTGGCGACGCTTCGGCAAGCGGCTTCACGTTGACGCGAGGCGCCACGCATTTGTCGCTGGCCGTCGACTCGACAGGCCTGCCAATCGTAACGTGGGGCAATCAATCGGCGGGCGGATCAGAGATTTACGTTCGCCGCAGCAGCATTCCGATCAGTGGCCAAATTCGCACGACCAGCGCCACGGCTTCTGTACAGAATATCCTCGACGCCAATGATCTCGGCCCCGGCGATGTGATTGCCGTGAGTGGCTCGAGCAGCGGCTTTACTGTCGACGCCGACGACACGGGCGTCACCATCGTCGGGTTGCCCGGTTCGCTGATTTCCGGCAGCGTGACGATCAACGCTGCTAGCGACGTAACTTTGCAAGCGATGAGCATTGCTGGTGCGGTCACAGTCAACGGCGGTTCCCGCACGACGTTGCTGGAAAGTTCGGTGGCTGCCGGAGTCAACTTGAATGGCTCGATCGAAACGACACTCGCACATGTCACCGTGACCGGCGCGGGCGTCGTGTTCAGCGGTGGCAGTGTGCGACCCGTATTAGAACACAGCTCCGTTGCAGTCACTGGCGCAGGCAGCGGAGTTTCGGTCATTGGCACTGGGGCGACTGACGTGCTGCTGCGCGACAATACGATCTTGGGTGGCTATGGCGTGTCGCTCGCTGTTCCAGCTAGCGGTTTGATCCGCGACAACGACATTCAAGCCAGCGTGACGGGGCTCGATATCCGCGCCGCATTCACTGGCTTGATCGAGGGCAACGACATTCGCGGTGCGAGTGTTGGACTACAGTACAGCGCGCCAGCAGCCTTAAGCCGAAATCGCATTCACCTCAACACGACGGGCGTCGTGAGCACTGTCGCCGGCAACTTGAATGGTTTTGGATTCGTCGGCGCCACGGAGCCCAATGACATCGATGCGAATACAACGGGTGTGCAATTGACTGGCCAAATGCAAGGCCAACACATCTACAACAATCAAGTTGGCGTGTCCGGCAGCGGTTCGCTCATCAGCGCCGATATCGACCATGCCAACGTCATCGAAGGCAACACCGTCGGCGTGACGCTGTCCGGGCGAATTGAATTTCAACGCATCGCACGCAATGCCACCGGCATCACGGCATCCAGCAATCAATTGATCGCGCACACCGTTCTGTACGGCAACGCGATTGGCGTCAATATCAACGGCAAGACCAACACGCAAATCATCGGAAACACGATTTACACCGCTAGTGGCGATAACATCCGTGTCGTCGCTGCGTCAACGCAAACCGAGATCCGCAACAATATCCTGTGGACGGCGGCGGGCTATGACATCTACGTCGCCAATGACAGCACGGCGGGTTACTTCAGCGACTACAACAATCTGTACACCAGCGGCACAGGCAAGATCGGTTATTGGACCAAGGACTTTACCGACATCCTCGATTGGCAAGTCGACATCTATCAGTTCGACTTGAATTCGATCGGCACTACATCGATTGATCCTCAACGGGCTGAGCCGCGATTTTTCAATATCGCGCTGGACGATTTCCGTGTCTTCCACGAAGTCGCGCGTCAACGATTCTCCAGTCCGACGATCGACGGCGGTGACTTGCTTATCGACTTGGCGTTGCCAGGTACTTACACCAACCTGTTGACGAATCCGAGCTTTGAAGCCGATCTCGCCGGCTGGACAGCCTTGCCCAGCGGTACGGTAAAGACATCGTCCCCCGCCCCGTTTGACGGTGGGAAATTCTTCTTCGCGGGTCCGAATCAAACAACGACACTCGAACAACTTGTCACGTTGCCAGCCAATCAGCTTGCCGACGTCGACG
>JANLTA010000411.1:0-3024 GCA_031362705.1 Gemmataceae bacterium
AACGTACTCATTCCTGGCTCAATCGCGCCCGGCGACTGCTGATCCGCTGGGAGAAAAAGGTCGCCAACTACCTCGGCTTCTTACATCTTCAATTCGCCATCGTCGCCTTGAGAACTGCAAAGGTTCTCGGATAGGCTCTTAATAATACCTTGAGAGCAAGGGTACGTGCGCCATTCATGCCTGCTAATATTGCGACCGGAAAAAATGTCACTGAGTCTGCCCATCGCTATTTCCTTATTGTCGCAAGCTCATTGTGTCCCTTTTGCATTATTCACTATCCAATCTGCACGAAACTGCGCATCGTTCAACAAGTCGAATCTCATCTCCTTACCGGTCACATTGTCAATTAGATGCCAGTTCTTTGGTCCTTTCCTAGCAATCTTGAATCTGCCGCCTGCAGATTTGTACACGCCAGCAGAATAGCGCTCCCACGTCAGGTACTCGTAGACTTCCTCGTCACGCGCTTCAGACATAAAAGCAACCCACTTAGCCGCGCAGTACATGCACCTGAGGGGATATCTGTGATTCTAAATCCCCTCCAGCGGTCCCAGCGCCAGCACCGTGGCATTGTCAATTGGGAACGCCTTCAACACTTCGCGCATGCTTTCGAGTGTCACGGCCTCGAAGGCTTCCAGTTCATCATCGACACTGCGGTAGGTGCCAAGGTAAGTCCATGCCATGCCAAGACTCTGCATCCGACCCATCGGGCGTTCGCTGCCTCGGACCACGCGCGACAGAACTTTGCTCTTGGCCTGGTGCAACTCTTCAGCAGTGATGCCGTTCTTTTGAACTTCGGCCAGCACTTTGCGAACGGTGGCGAGGTTGTCCTTGGCCTTGGCGGGTTCGCCGCTGAAGCTGGTGTAGAAGACGCCTGTGCCTTCGTATTCGTGGAAGCTGGTGTCAGCCGAGTCGGCATGACCGGGATCAACAAGTTCCCAATAAAGCCGACTGCCGGAATCGTCGCCGACAGCCATCGCCAACAAATCGGCCGCATGGCGCATCGGCGAATTGGCGGACGGGGCCGGCGCGATCATCACGACATGTTCCTGGACCACTTTGTCCTTGGTCACGGCTTTGAGCGTGCCGGGGCCGACAGCGGGACGAATGTTACTGCGGCCAATGGGGCCAGACTCCCAGCCGCCACATGCCTGAGCCACCAAGTCGGTGAGCCGTGACCACTCGAAGTTGCCGGCCGCCACCACAGTGACATTTGGTGCCACATAGCGGCGTGAGAAATAGTTGTGCATCCTCTCCCGGGTCATTTCCTTGATGCTGTCAACGGTGCCCAGCACGGCTGGCCCCAGCGGGTGATCGCGGAAATAGTGCCGTTTGGCATTGTCGAAGGCGGCCCAGTTCGGCTGATCGTCGTACATGCCGATTTCTTCGATGATGACATTCTTCTCCATGTTGAAGTCGTCATCGCGCAGGCTGGGCCGGAGAATGTCGGCGAGAATATCGCACACCTGCGGCAAATACTCGGGCAGCACCGAGGCGTAAAACACCGTGTTTTCTTCGCTGGTGAAGGCGTTGTAGTTGGCACCAATGCGGTCGAAGTCTTTGTTCACGTCGAGTGCCGAGCGCCGTGGTGTGCCCTTAAACACCATGTGCTCGAGATAGTGCGAAAGGCCGGCTTCCTCCGGCGACTCATCGCGCGAGCCTGTGCGAACGAAGAAGCCAATGGCGACCGAGCGGGCCGACGGAATCGTCTCGCCGATGATGGTGAGACCATTGGGGAGCTTGTGATTGTGAAACATTGCGACTCTCAACGGAAGATTAGTTCTTGATTTCCAACGCCTTTTGCCCGAGCGTTACAATCGTGAAGTCCTTAGCGGGATAGCGCTTCAGGTGATCCACGATCTTGGCTGGCGTCAAGCCGTCGATGGCGGCTTTGATTTCGTCGAAGCTGCGCACGCGGCCCAGGTAGTACCAGTCGGAAGCCAGAGTGCCGGCTCGTGAATTCGTTGATTCTTCAGCCATGATCTGCGACGACTTCAGCCCGGCTTGCACGCGGTCCACTTCGTCGGCTTCGACGCCATCGACCAGGCGCGTCAACTCGCGCAGAGTCACGTCAAGAGTTTCTTGAGCGCGTTCGGTGGTCGTGCCCGCATAGGCCAGCACGCTGCCGCGATCTTTGAAGGTCGCATAGCTGGCCCACACGCTGTAGCACAAGCCGCGCTCTTCGCGCACATGGGTGAACAGCCGTGAACTCATGCCGCCGCTGAGGACGTTGACCGCGCCGAGCGCTGCGTAGTAATCAGCATGTCCAAACGGCACGCTGGGATACGCAATACCGATCTGGGTCTGCGTCGTGTCCTTTTGCAAATGCTCTTTGCCGCCGGGTATCTTTCCCAACTTGTATGCCGGCGTGGCACCCGGCTTCCAGTCGCCGAAGAGCTTCTCGACCTGAGCCTTGAGCGGCTCCCATTCGACATTGCCGGCAATAGAGAGAATCGTCTCATTCGGCGCGAAGAGCTTGCGATAGTGATCGCGAACGATCTCCGGCGTCACCGCTTGGATTCCTTCGGCCGTGCCGTGGCGGTCGTTGGATAGCGGCGCGGGATAGTGTTTTCGTCGCAGTTCCAACAGCACTTTTTGCCGTGGCTCATCTTCCAGCGCTTGCAGGTCTTGAAGGGCAAGCATTTGGACGGGTTCGAGTTCATCTTCAGGCAAGTGTGGTCGCAGAATGATGTCGGCGTAAAGCTCCAGCACCTGAGGCAGATTGCGGGCCAGCGTCGCGCCCGAAAAGCGCATATGCATCGAGCCGACGCTCTCGCCGCGATCGAGGCCGAGGTTATCCAGTGCGAGCGACAACTCCCGGCTATCCCGGCTGCCGGCCCCGCGCGTGATCATATCGCTGAGCAGCGTGCCGATTCCAGCCCGTTCCGGTGGATCGTAAACGCAGCCAGCCGGGATCAGGAAATTCACCGCTGCCGAGCGGACATGGTCCATCCGCTCGGCAAGCAGGGTCATTCCATTGGCAAGCGTGTGGGAATAGATGGCCGCGGCCAAGTCCGTGCCTCCGGG
>JANLTA010000430.1:0-2468 GCA_031362705.1 Gemmataceae bacterium
CGAAGTACACCAATTGGAGTTGAGCGCTGGCCGGTTCATCAATGACGACGATGAACACAAGATGAACAATGTGGCCGTACTCGGCAGCGAGCTGGCCAATGACCTGTTCCCCTTTGGCGATGCGATGGGCCAAACCGTCCGACTCGGCGTGCACTTCTACCAGATCATCGGCATTGTGAAAGATCGCATGCCCACGGGCGGCACGGGCGGCAGCCAGGCGGCCGAGGATTTCAATCACGACGTTTACATACCGCTCTCCACGTGCCGCGTCCGCTTCGGCGAACGCATCTTCATTCGCCAATCTGGTTCGCGCAGCGGCGAAAAGGTGGACCTGCACCAGGTGACGCTGACGGTGAATGCCGACATCGAAACCGACGAAGGCCGGGATCGCGTGAAACAGGTGGGCGAGTTGATTAAGTCGATGCTCGGGAACAGTCATCTCAAGAAAGACTGGGTCGTGACCATACCGCTGGATCGGCTCGAAGCTGCGGAAAAGGCCAAGACGAACTTCACCCGCCTGCTTGTGTTAATTGCCAGCATTTCGCTAATCGTCGGCGGCATTGGCATCATGAACATCATGCTGGCGACCGTGACAGAACGCACGCGCGAGATTGGCATTCGCCGGGCATTGGGGGCGAAACGACGCGACATCACGCTGCAATTTCTTGTCGAAGCGGTGGTGCAAACGGGTCTCGGCGGCCTGGTCGGCGTCGGATTTGGCTTGGCCACCATTTACGCAGTGCCCAGAATCTCCGAACAACTCTTCGAGGCGCAATTGCCGACTCGACTGCATGTGCCGTCGATTTTCTTGAGCCTCGGCGTATCCATCGGCGTCGGCGTGCTGTTCGGCTGGTATCCGGCGCAACGTGCCGCCAAGCTGGATCCCATCGAAGCTTTGCGGCACGATTGATTGTGAAGCCCGAAGCGATAGCAAGGCGAATAAAAAAAGTTCCAAACTATTCGATGGCCCATATCGTCTCAATATGGAGGACCAATCAATGTCGCGCGCAATAACTCTGAGCCTCATGACCACATTCGCGATCAGTTGTGCTATCGCGGCGGACTCCACGCCGGTTGTTTCTGGCAATACCGCTTTTGCCTATGACTTGTACGGCAAGCTCAAATCCGAGCCGGGCAATGTGCTTTTCTCGCCGTTTAGCGTGTCGGCGGCACTGAGCATGACGTCCGCTGGGGCCAAAGGTGACACGCTTGCCGAAATGTCGAAGACGTTACATTTGCCCGGTGACTCCGCTACTCACACCGGATTCGCTGGCCTGTTCAAGCAGTTTAATCCCGGGCCGAAGGTGCCGTATGAGTTATCTGTTGCCAACGCCTTGTGGGGCAAAACGGGCTTCCCGTTCCGCGCGGAGTTCAAGGACCTGATTGCGACCCAATACGAAGGCGGTATGCGCGACGTGGACTTCGGTAAACCCGACGATGCCGCCGCCACCATCAACAAATGGGTCAGCGATCAAACCAAGAAGCGAATTCCCACCATCGTCTCCGCCAACATGTTCAATCCGCTGACACGACTTGTGCTGACCAACGCCATTTACTTCAAAGGGCAGTGGAAACACCAGTTTGACAAGAAGGCCACGATTGACGAGCCATTTTTCATTGCTGCAACCCAGTCGAATCCCGTACCGATGATGCACCAGGGCGGGCATTTTCGCTACGGCGAGAGCGATGGCGTGCAAGTGCTTGAACTGCCATACAAAGGCGACCGGCTTTCGATGGTGTTGTTGTTGCCAAAAGAAAAGAACCAACTTGAAAAAGTCGTTGAGCCATTACTCAACCCGGCCTCCGTCGCCAAGTTGCTCAACGCATCTCAAAACAAACTCGGCGATGTTGCACTGCCGCGCTTTGAATTCAGCACCATGTACAGTCTCGAATCGACGCTACAGGCATTGGGCATGAAACAAGCGTTCAGCGCGGATGCCGACTTCAGCGGCATGACCTCAGCCGAGGCACTTCGGATCGCCATCGTCATTCACAAGGCCTTTGTAAAGACGGATGAAGAGGGCAGCGAAGCTGCTGCCGCCACCGCGGTGATCATGGAACGTGCGCCGGCACCTGTTGTACAACGGTTCAGCTTTCGCGCCGACCATCCCTTCGTATTCATGATCCGCGACATGTCCACCGGCAGCGTGCTATTCATGGGCCGCATGAGCAACCCGAAGGGTTAGCGACGCTTCGCATAATCATTGCTAATCTGATCCCATGTTGTCGATTTCGCCAGCGGAAGTTCACGAGCGCGAGGCAGCCTATCGTCTGGCGTTTCAGCACCTTGACCCCGGTGAGGCCGCCGAGAAGAAACGCCACGCCGAAGAGATGATTCTCGCTGGCGAATTGGATGGCGATGCCATCTGGCTTGCTCGCGACAGTATTGGCCCGGCCGCCGCGATGATTGCAGCGCCGCTGGCCGGCAATGGAGCCGCGATTTTCCCGCCGCGGGGCCGACCCAGCCT
>JANLTA010000445.1:0-14046 GCA_031362705.1 Gemmataceae bacterium
GCCGGAGCTTCGGGCGCCGGGGCGGCCGATTGCTCCTCGGTGACGGCCCCGCCCTCCATCGTCGAGACTTCGTCTTCGTCCTGGACGTACGGGTTGAACTCGTACTCCTCGTAGGTCGCATCCTTCAGCACGAGGTCGAGCGCCTTCCGCTCGAGCAGTTCGGTGGCGAGGGCTTCGATGAGGTCTTCCTTCTCCATGCGGGCACGCACCTTGCGGTACGACTCGCCGGAACGCTCGGCCACTTCCTCGATTTCCGCCTCGATGTCCGCGTCCTCGATTTCCAGCTTCTCGACTTCCGCGATCTTCTGGAGCACGAAGTGCTCCTTCAAGGCGTCCTGCGTGCTGCGGATCGCGTCGATTTCGAGCATCCGCTGGCGGCCGGCGATCTGTTCGTCGGTCATGCCGGAGGATCGCATTTCCATGACACGGCGGGCGAGCGTCTTCCGGGCCTGTCGCTGGAGCAGGTCCTTCGGCAGGTCCCACTTCTGCGTGCCGGCGAGCTGCTCGAAGACTTCGGTGCGGGCCGATTGCCGCTGGACGTAATCGAGCTGGCGGTCGAGCCGGACGCGGACGAGTTCGTTGAACTGGTCGACGCCCTTCACACCGAACTGCGAGACGGTCTCGAGATTCATCTCGGGCAGCTTGACGGTCTTGATATCGAGGATCTTGAACGCGGCCTGGACGGTCGTTCCGGCGAGCGCGGGGTTCGCGATCTCCTTCGAAAGCACGATATCGACGGTGCGCGAGTCGCCGGCCTTCGCGCCGGTCAGCTTGGCCCCGAAGTCCTTCGCGACGCCGTCGGCAAGCGCGAGCCGCTTCTCGACTTTGATCCGCGTGTCCTTGACGGTGTTCAGCTCTTTGCCGTCGTGCTGGATCGTGAGGTCGGCCGTGATGATATCGTTGACGGCGACGGCCGCGTCGGGGCCTTCCTTCGGCACGAGCTGGCCGTACGGCTCGAGGATGCGCCGCGTCTCGCGGGCCACGTCCTCGTCGGTGATCGTGTGGGTCGGCTTCTTGAGCTTCAGGCCCTTGTAATCCGGCAATACGAAGTGTGGCCTGACTTCGACATCAAACTCATAGACCATGTCGCCGGTGTCGGGGATGTTGATCTTGCCCGGATCAAGATTAGGCGGCGACAACGGTGCAATGTCCTGTTCCTCGGCCAGTTGTTCAAGGCTGCCGAGCAACAATTCGCCGCGCACTTCGCGGTGGACTTCGTCCTTGTAGAGCTTTTCAACCATCTTGCGCGGCGCTTTGCCGGGGCGGAAGCCGCGCACTTGTGATTTGTGTTTGACGACGAGTTCCTTGAACTTCTCGTTGAGCCGGCCATCAATGTCGGAGCGATCAATGATGACTTTGATGTGCTTCTTGCACGGGCCGATATCGTTGACCTCGACGGTCTGCATCACGCGCGGGGCCTTGGCTTCGCCGCCTTCGGCCTCGGTGGTGTCCTGCGTCTCATCCATCACGGCGTCTTCGGTCATCTTGCACTTCTCCGGGCGTCCGGCTGGCGGACCGCAAGGATCATGGAAACGAAAAGGCCCGGAGCGGCCCCGCGGTGGGTGCCGATCCGGGCCTTCACGTCTTCGCGGTTTCAAAGCGGGTGATGGGGATTGAACCCACGACAACCACGTTGGCAACGTGGCGCTCTACCACTGAGCTACACCCGCAAAAACGTCCCACGAATGAGTATAAAAGCCCCAGCCGGCAAATCAAGCCGACCATAGCTGTTCTAGCCGGTCGCAGGGTCGGGTCAAGGAGAATTGACCGGCTCGGCTACCGAACGGTTCGCGCCAGACCGACTATCATACCGGCAATGCGTATTCCGCTCCTCATTGTGGCTTACTGCCTTGTCGTGCCGG
The DNA here is from genome assembly GCA_031362705.1 of Gemmataceae bacterium. GTDB lineage: Bacteria > Planctomycetota > Planctomycetia > Gemmatales > Gemmataceae > JAIBBI01. Next base: position 1,863 of record JANLTA010000445.1, read on the forward strand.
CGGCGGCCGGGCTGCTCATGCTCTACGATGGCCGGCATGAGCTGACAGCACTGACGATACTCAACGTCTCTAACGACCCGACCCGCGAACTCTGGCGGGACGTGAACGCCCGTTTCGTTGCCGACTACGCGGACGAAACCGGGCTGCGAGTTGCGGTGCGGCAATCGCACGGTGGCTCGGCCAGTCAGGCTCGTTCGGTCATTGATGGCTTGCCGGCCGACGTGGTGACACTGGCCCTGTGGGACGACACGGATCGGTTGCGAGCGAAAGGGCTATTGGCCGCAGATTGGGAAAAGCGATTGCCGCACAATTCATGCCCGTACTACTCGACCATCGTCTTTGTTGTGCGCCGTGGCAATCCGAAGAACATCCACGATTGGCCCGACCTCGTGCGCGATGGCGTCGCTGTCATCACACCTAACCCGAAAATCAGCGGCAACGGCAAATTGAGTTTCCTCGCCGCGTGGGGCAGCGTACGCCGTCGCGGCGGCAGCGACGATGAGGCTCGCGATTTCGTGACTGAACTCTATCGGCACGTTCCGGTGTTGGATACCGGTGCACGCGGTGCGACCACGACGTTCGCACAAAACGGTATCGGCGATGTGCAACTCACCTGGGAAAACGAAGCCCATCTCGAAGTGCGGGAGTCGGAAGGAGCACTGGAGATTGTCTATCCACCGGCCAGCATCCGCGCCGAGCCACCCGTCGCAGTGGTCGACAGAAATGTCGACGAGAATGGTACCCGGGCGGTTGCCGAGGCGTATGTGCAAGCACTGTTCCGCCCGGATTACCAGGCGCTGCTCGCCAAACACCATTTTCGGCCAATCGATGAAGCTGAAATGGCAAAAGTACGCAGTCGCTTTCCCGAAATCGAGATGTTTTCAATCCACATCATTGCCAAAGACTGGAACGAAGCTCAAAAACGCTTCTTTGCGGCGGATGGGGAGTTTGATCGGATGTTTCAACAGCGGTGAAATCACTTTGGCGATTGAGCATCAACGGGCATATCCTGCCTTAGATGTTTGCCGCCGATCGTAATGTGTTGCCGGGCTTGCGGCTGGGGCTGTCGATTACGGGAGCGTATTTGCTCCTACTCGTGATCGTGCCGTTGATCGCTTGTTTTGCCATGGCGCTGTCGCTCAGCCCGGCACAGTTTGCCCGGGCGGCGTTTACTCAGCGAGCGCTCGCGGCTTATGGACTGACGTTCGGCGCATCGTTCGTTGCGGCGGCAGTGAATGTCATCCTTGGGTTGCTAATTGCCTGGGTTTTGGTGCGGTATGAATTCCCGCTGAAGAAGTTAGCGGATTCGCTGGTGGACCTGCCGTTTGCCTTGCCCACCGCCGTGGCGGGACTGGTGTATGCGAATCTGTACTCAGACGGCGGCTGGTTTGGCCAGTGGCTTGCCCCGCTGGGCATTCAAGCCGCGTACACACGTCTCGGCATCGTCATCGTACTGGTTTTTATTGGCCTGCCGTTCGTGGTGCGGACGATACAACCGGTGCTGGAGAGTTTCGACGCTGAGGCTGAAGAGGCGGCCGCTTCTCTGGGTGCCACGCGCTGGCAGACTTTCCGCCGGGTGTAGTTTCCGCAGTTGTTGCCGGCGCTTTATACGGGCTTTTCATTGGCGTTTGCGCGGGCGCTGGGCGAATACGGCTCAGTCATCTTCGTTTCCGGCAATATGCCATATCGCACCGAGGTCGCGCCGAAGTTAATCGTCGAACAATTAGAACAGTACGCCTATGCTGAAGCGACGGCGATTGCCGTAGTGCTGCTGATCGCCAGCTTCATTATGTTGGGCGTGATCAACCTGCTGGAACGACGGAGGGCACGCATCGATGGTTAGCCCGTCGCTTCCCGCGACCGTCGTTGCACCGCGCCGGCGCTTGCGCGACCCGGCCTGGGTGCGCGTCACGTTGACGATATTGGCCCTATTGGTTCTTGGCGTACTGATCGTGGTGCCAGTTGTGAGCGTGTTTGCCCATGCGCTGGCGCACGGATTGGCCAACTACTTCAACGACCTCGTCTTGGACCCGGACACGCGGCATTCAATATTACTGACGCTATTGATCGCGCCGTTGGCCGTACTGGCGAACATCATCTTTGGCGTAGCGGCCGCGTGGTCTATCGCTCGGTTTCGCTTCCGTGGCCGGACGTTGTTGCTCACACTCCTCGATCTGCCATTCTCGATTTCGCCTGTGGTAGTAGGCTTGTTGTTTGTGCTGTTGTTCGGGCGACAAGGATACTTCGGTTCGGTCGTTCACTGGCTGGGAATTCAAATCCTGTTCGGCTTTCCCGGTCTGTTGCTCGTCACCACCTTCACCACTTTGCCATTCGTCGCACGTGAACTGATTCCCGTCATTCAAGCCCTCGGACCGGATGAAGAGCTTGCGGCAGTCAGCCTCGGCGCGAGCGGCTGGCAGATGTTTTGGCGCGTGACGTTGCCCAATATTCAGTGGGGCTTGCTTTACGGTGCGATTCTCGCCAATGCCCGCGCGATGGGTGAGTTCGGTGCTGTGTATGTGGTCAGCGGCAAGGTCAGCGGCGTGACTGATACCATGCCGCTGCGCGTCGAAAAGCTGATGATGGAATACAACACTCCGGCCGCGTTCGCGGTCGCCAGTGTGTTGACGTTGCTGGCCGGCGTGACGTTGTTATTGAAAATCGTGGTGGAGCGGAAGGTGAAACAGCAGTTGGCGGGATCGCACTAAGCCGCACGCGGGACAGATTGATAGATTATCGTTGCCCGACCTTTCGTAGGAGAAACCACCATGGCACACACACTACCTGCACTGCCATACGCCGCCGACGCGCTCGAACCCTCCATCGACAAGATGACGATGGAAATCCACCACGGCCGGCATCATAAGGCCTATGTGGACAATTTGAACAAAGCCCTGGAATCCGCGCCGGACCTGGCCAGCAAATCCATCAACGACTTGCTGAAAAACCTCAGCGCCGTTCCCGAAGCCATTCGCAACGCTGTCCGCAACAACGGAGGTGGCCACGCCAACCACTCGATGTTCTGGGAAATCATGGGCCCATCGGCAGGCGGTGCTCCCAGCGGTGATTTGGCCGCAGCGATCACTTCGACGTTCACTAGCGTCGATGCTCTCAAAGCCAAAATCAAAGAATCAGCGCTCGCGCGATTCGGCAGCGGCTGGGCATGGCTCGTCCGCGGCGGCGACGGCAAGTTGTCGGTGGTCAGCACCGCCAATCAGGACTCGCCGGTCAGCGACGGCAGCACGCCGCTCTTGGGTGTGGACGTGTGGGAACATGCGTACTATCTGAAATATCAAAACAAACGCGCTGATTATGTGGACGCCTGGTGGAACGTAGTCCGCTGGGACAAAGTTGCCGAGCGCTTCGCGGCGAAGTAACTACGGTCGCTCTATTCCCCTCCCGTCGCGGGAGGGGAATGATTTTCGTTCTTGTTTTTCTTTTCGATGGCCCGCTTCACGGGTTTGATGGCAAAAACGTCTGTAACGTGCGGACCATCCACTTTGTACGGGCCTGGCTTGGATTTCTTCGCACCTTCGGTAGTCCAACTCAGGAAGAATCTGTTGGGCCGCCAACCGTGGCCAATGTAGTCCCAGCCCCAGGTGCCGTCGTATGGGCCGGCACCGATTCCCCGGCGCAAGCTGCCCCCACCAGTCAGGCCACCGCCTTCTTTGCAGGACCAACTCGTCACTGCATACCAGGCGATGGACTGCGGGCAGCCGGCGCGTTCGTGGGTGTGGTCGCCGCTGGGTGGGGCGGGGTCGGCCGCCAAGCCGCAAGCGGCAAGAAGAAAGAACAACATCAATCCTCCGGGTTGCGGTTGAACTTCTGGTAGGGCAGGCGGATGCCGTTGAAAAACGTCTCGTCGGCACGCAGCACGCCTGTGGGTGTCTTGAAGCCGGCGGTTGCAAATGCCGTCACCACGTCGTCTTGGTCGACGCCGTCACCGGACACGCCGAGGCCGCCCACGAGGAGTCCGCGATCATATAGCGGGGCACTGCCAGGGAAGAACACGATCCCATTTTGGTTGGCCGGGTTGCGGGAATCGCGGAAGTTGGTACCGGGATTAAAGCTATCGAAGCCGTAAACACTCTGAAAGGCGCTGGCCGGCAAGCGTGGGCCGTTGATTTGCCCCGTGAAGCGATTAGCACCGCCGTCGTTGTAGATTGAGAAAGGTCCCGGCGGCCGCGCATCAATACCCTCCGGGAAGAATGGCTCGGCGAGGTAGCGGAACGTCCGTGCGGTAAATGCAGTGCCACGCGGTATGCCGGGCACTTGATCGACGGATTGGAGAGCGACCGGATCAGCATAGTACGATGCATTGCGCGCTTTGGCGACGGCCACATCAATGGAGAAGATCGTCGCATCCAGCATGCGGAATAGTCCCAACACCTCGCCGGTGACGTCCGTAACAGCAAAAACCATGCGTGTCCGGCTATCCAGTGGTAAACGAATTGCAGCGCGTGTGCGGTCGGCCTGATCGATGCCCTGTTGAATCATCTGCCGTACTTGAGCTTCCGTGATGCCGACGCCATCGTGCGGGGTGACGAGAAAGCCCTCAGCGACCGGCTTGCCCACTTGATACTGTTCGCCGGCAAGGTTGATTGGCACGTTAGCGCCGCTGTTCGGATCGCCCTGGATCAGCGATTGTGCGTACTTCGTCAGATTCGATGGCCCGTTCAATCCGCCGGGGCCAATGATGTCGAGCGTGATGCCGACGAGATCAATGCGTTGATTGTCCGGCGTCAAAGGCAGTTCGTAACCCGCGCATGGCGCAATGCCGCCTACGGTAGGTGCCGGAAAACCGATTTGCGGCGCACCCCCGGCGGCAATGAAAGCCATGAACTCCGCTTCCAGTGTCCGATCCGGTTTGCTTGAGTCGAACGTGGTGCTTAATGATGAATTCTCTTCGGTAGCAAAACCAGTCTTACCAGGAAAGAACACGCCGATGCCGCCCACGAGTTTGCCGTTCTTGTATAGCGGGATGCCGCCAGGAAGCGTGGCGATGCCCCGACCCTGTGCTTGTAGCTGACCGAATGCCGCGCCGTAGGATTCGGGAGCAAATAACTCGACACCTGCTGGTATGAATGCCGGGTCGATGTTGAAGCGCGCCGACAACATGATGTCGTCAGCGGTACCTTTTATGCGATCAGCACCAGGATGGTCCAGGCTGTCGCGATTGGTGTGTTCGATGCCGAAAAGATCGACTTGAGGCGTATTTGGAATGTTGGGTGGGAAGTGACCACCGGAACCGACGGGTGCGACATAACCGGGGCCCCGTCCTGTGGAGTTCGGGTCTTGATCGAACGGCAACGATTCGACCTCGCGCTGCGTGATGGTCGATTGGCTGATGAATCGCACCGTGCGTGTCGTCAGCGGTGCTTGATTATTGGAGAAGAACGCTGCCGTCCGCGCTTTGGCGACCGCGCCATCAATGGCAAACGTCAACAGGTTCGGGTCGCTGGTGATTTGCGAAGCTACACCTGCTTCGACTCGCACGCCAAGAATCCGGCCGTTGCGATCCACGATGGCAATAATCGCATCATCGGATGATGACGTGGCCGAGGCTCGTTGCAGCAGACAAATGACATCGTCGATGGTGATAACCTGCGGCGCGGCGGCCGCAGGAATTGCCGCCGGTGGAAACTGCCCGACCGCCTGCACAATGGCCTGCGGATTGGGCACGACAGTATCAACGGGCTTGACAGCAAAAAGCTGATCGCGGCCAGTGCCGGAATCAAGCAGGGCCGTGCCGCTGCCCGCCACCAGTCGATCATTGCCATTGCCGCCGGCCAAAGCTTGGGTACCAGTGCCGCCGATCAACTTGTCTCGACCGTTACCGCCGACGAGAACTGTTGGCACGCTGACTTCACGGCCAATGCGTATCACATCGTCGCCGTCGCCGGCGTCAACATTGATTTGCGTAATGCTCGACGAATCAAAGCGGCCAACGACAATATCCCGGGCGCGGACGATGTACTCGTTGCCTTCGCGCTCAATAGCGATGTTGTCGCGGTCCGGCGTCCCCGTCACGTCCAGTAGAGTACCAACAAGTCCGGCGACCACGGCGGCGGCATCACGCCGTTCGAGCTCTTGCAAATCGAATCTCGTCGCGCGCAGCATCGGCCAACTCCCATCTTGAGTCAAAATCGACTATCAACACGGGAAAGTTGAACGCATTTCGTTAAAGTCGGTACAGCTTCTCAAGAAAGTAGTGACGAAACGCCGATTTCATTCAAGTACGAAAGGGATTGGTGTGTTCCACGGCCGACGTTTGTGGTGCTACGTCGTCGCCGGGCTTGCGCTCGGTTTGGCGACGTTGCGCGCGCAGGATCGGCTGCAGGCTGAAGCGGCGTCGATCGATGAACCGCCGATCCTTCGACCGCCTCTTGAACAAGATCAACAACTGGATGACCGCGGCCCAATTGCCGACGTCTTGACGCCAATTGATCCGACTCTGGGATACTCCGGCCCCAGTGGCGTGCGGCCTCGAGTTCGGCCGAATCGTGATTTCCTGCCCATGGATGATCGCTGGCGCATCGGCTTTCCCGAGTGGGATCGTTACGGCAATGGCCATCCGCTGTTAGACGATTATCCATTTGAGTTGGGTCGCTGGACGGACCCGTTCAATCAGAACGTGCTGAAGGGCGACTATCCGATCATTGGTCAGAATATCTTCCTCAATATCACGGCAAGTACGTTGGCGCTGTATGAGCCGCGGCACTTGCCGGTGCCGACGACGCCTTTTGAAAGCACACTGCGGCCCGGGCAGGAAGAGTTCTTCGGAAGACCCAACCAGACGGTGTACTCTCAGTTCTTTCGGCTGTCATTCGATCTGTTTCACGGCGACGCGTCGTTCAAGCCGATGGACTGGCGAATCAAGGTGACACCGATTTTCAATGTGAACTATCTCAATACTCAGGAGCTGGCACTCGTCAGTCCGGACGTGGCAAAGGGGTTGGATCGCGCTCGCACGTGGTTCAGCCTCGAAGAGTATTTCGCGGAAGTGAAGCTGGCCGACCTCAGCGCGGAATACGACTTCATGTCGTTGCGAGTCGGGTCGCAACCATTTGTCAGCGACTTTCGCGGCTTCCTCTTTGCCGACACCAACCGGGCCATTCGGCTGTTCGGCACCCGCTCCGGCAACCGCGATCAGTTCAATGTGGCCTACTTTCGCCAGGCGGAAAAGGAAACTAACAGCACGCTCAATACCTTCGACGACCGCCGGCAGAACATCCTCATCGGCAACTATTATCGTCAGGATTTCATCTGGCCCGGTTACACCACGCAGGCCAGCGTGCATTACAACAACGACCGGGCCAGCACGCTGTTTGATCGCAACGGCTTCCTTGCCCGACCCGACCCCACCGGCGTGTTCCAGCCGCACCAGGTGGATGCCGTCTATCTCGGCTGGACCGGCGACGGGCACATTCAGCGCTACAACATTACGCACGCTTTCTACTGGACGCTGGGCCGCGACAGTCTTAACCCGATTGCCAATTGTGCCCAGGAGATCAACGCCCAGATGGCCGCCGTCGAGTTGTCTTACGATCGCGATTGGGCACGCTTCCGCGCGTCATTCTTCTGGGCGTCCGGTGACGGCGACATTCAGAATCATCATGCCACCGGTTTCGATTCCATCTTGGATCGTCCGAATTTCGCGGGCGGCGACTTTTCTTATTGGCAGCGGCAAGCCATTGGTCTATTTGGCGTCAACCTTGTTAATCGTCAGTGCCTCGTGCCGGACCTGCGGTCGAGCAAATTCCAGGGTCAGAGTAACTTCGTGAATCCGGGTTTGGCGCTGGCCAACGTCGGCGTCGATTTTGAACTGACACCCAAACTGCGGCTCATCAACAACGCCAACTTCCTGTGGTTCGACAAGACCAATTCGCTGGAAAGGTTCACGTTTGACGGCCATTTGGATCGGGAAATCGGGGCGGATTTGAGCACCGGGCTGGAATATCGACCGCTACTTAGCAATAACATCATTCTAACCGCCGGGTTGATGACGCTGATTCCGGGCCGTGGCTTCAAGCAGCTATACGGCCACTTCGACAAGGACGTGGACCCGCTGGTGGCCGGCTTCATCGAACTGAATCTAACGTATTGAGATATAGCGATGCGGAGATATCAATGGACGTCCTGATGCTGCCATCCGCGCTCGGCGGCGGCCTCGGGCACCCGCTATCGACTTACCTGGTCAATGGACGCTTGGCCGTCGATGCCGGGGCCATCGGCCTGTATGGCACCGTGCCCGAGCAGGCCAAAATCACGGACATAGTACTCACGCACTCGCACCTCGATCACATTGCCGGCCTGCCGATTCTCGTGGATAACATTTACGACATGACGCCGGCCTGCGTCACCGTTCATGCGACGAAGCCGGTGTTGGATTGTCTGCAGCAGGATGTTTTCAATGGCCGCCTGTATCCGGACATGCTTGAACTTTCGAAGCGGATGGCCCCGTTCCTGAAGTTGAGCGAGATCACGCCGCGCGTCGCCGTAGAGATTGCAGGTATCAACGTGCTGCCGATTCCGGTGGATCACGCCGTCCCGTGTGTCGGCTTCGTGCTGGATGATGGCACGGACGTGGTGGCAATCGTCACCGACACTTCGCCGACGCAGGAAATTTGGGATGTGTTGGCAAAGACCGAACGGCTCAGGGCGATCTACCTTGAATGCTCGTTCCCCAATGACTTTGCGGGAGTGGCCAAAGCGTCCAAGCATCTGACCACTGCTTTGTTTGCAGAAGAACTGCGAAAGCTGCCGCCGGATATTCCCGTGCTGGCTATCCATATTAAGCCGCGGTTCGCGGCGACCATCGAGCAGGAGATCCTCGGACTTGGCGACAAACGCGTGCAGATCGCCCAGCCAGGCCGTGTGAGCAAGCATACGGCGAAGTAGTCAAATCCCTTTAACCAAGCCACGTTAACCCGGCGCGCAAAAAAACACCCCGCTCTGGCGAAGCGGGGTGCACGCGGGTCTCGCGTCTCCTCAACAGTTGGCCTATTCCTTACGGATGTTGAACCGAACCGGTGAGTCGCCAGAGTTGGAGATCAACTTTTCTACTCGCGCCTTGTACTTCGATGGAACCTTGTCCAGCGAAGAGTACTTGGCGGAAAATCCTGGTTCATCAATCGACACGTTTGTTACGGTGACTTTCTTGTTTTCCATCGTTCCGGTGACGACCAGTGTCGATTCGCCGTCCTTCTCCGTGGCTTTGAATTCGTCATTGTTGATACTTACGGACACCGTCTTATTCGCCTTCTTCTCGGATTTATTGCCTTCGCCTTTGGCTTCTTTAGCGGCATGAGCCTCGACCACGGCCTTGTAATGTTCGCCGGCAGCGGCATGTTTCTCAGCGTCGGCGGCCATCTTCACGCGGTCGACCTTTTCGGCCAACTTGATGCCGCTGATGGTTTCCTTCTTGCCTTTGCGAAGTACAGTGGCATCGACCTCTTTGTCGGATGACACACCGTTGAGCAGTTCAATGAACTTGACAACGTCGTTCGGTACATCCTTGCCTGCAAAGGCGAGAATGATGTCGTTGGCCTTGAAGCCGGCCTTCTCGGCTGCGGAGTTCTTTTTAACGTCGGTTATCAAAAGGCCGCTGTCCTTGGCCAGTCCCAAATGCTCCACCAACGCGGCACCCGGCTTGTCGGCAGAGATGCCGAGCCGGCCCTGTTGCATGGGCGCGCCGGACCATTTGACGCCGTCGAGATGCATCAGACCTTGTGGTGCACCATCGCCACCGAAAATGTGGACACCGGCCGGCAGTTCCACGTCCTTGAGATTGTCTAAGTGCTGCACAATCTTGCCGTGGAGCTGTTGGCCGGCTAGCGGTGCCATTGCAATGGCGAACTTTGCCCCATCCAAACCCTTGGTCACTTCCTTGACGATTTTCTCTACATCTTCGTCGGCCAGTTTGACCTTCTCCAAAGCCTTGCGGAGCTTCTTTTCAATCTCAGCCTTGTCGATGCCGCCGACCATACTACCAGTACCGTCACCCAACATGACGCGCTTCTTGACGTCGGTTTTCTTGCCGTCCTTCTTGTCGCCATCTTTCTTGGCGTCGTCATCGGCAATCACTTCGATGATAACATTGCGCTTGGCTTCGGCTTGGCCGTCGCCATCCGACTTGCAATCACAATTCGGCGTGGCGGCGTGGACGCCGAGGCCAGCCAATACAACAGCGCTTGTCAGCAGGCACGCGATGCCCGAGACGAGTTGACGGCGCGAATTGGAGCCGCCTGTTTTCGGTTGCAGAACCATAGTCACCCTCCGGTAAAGATCAGACGTTGTTCCAAGCACGCCGGTCGCACCCTGCGGCGCGGCGGAGCAATGGGCGAAGCTGACAAGAAACTGAGCGTAATCATCCACAAACGGACTTTGAGCGGCGGCAAATGCGTCGGCCGCATATTCCTGACTCAGCCGAATTTGCCGCCGCAACGAGTAAAACCACGGAATGTAGAAGTAGACGGCCTGGGCCAAGCCCATGATCCATGTAGACCACGTGTCGCGGCGGGCAAGGTGAGTCAACTCATGGGCGAAAATCCATCGCCATACGGTGGGGTCGTTGCGTAACACCAGCGATCGCGGGATCACGACGGTCGAAGTTTTGATGCCGCAGCACATTGGAACCGGCACACGGTCGGACACGATCAACCGCGCTTCGGTCTGGCCGGTTTGCATGGCCACGCGGTCAAATACCTGCTGCACCGGTTCCGGTGCATGACGCCCACGATGAATGAGTCGGGCCAATGCCCATTGGCCGGCTAACCATCGGACTACGAGTAAACCGGCGACGCCCAGATACCCCAAAAGCAGGCTGTCGGCGAGGCTCACAAAGGGTACGGTGGTCGGAACTGAAGTTGTTAATGAGCTATTGTCCGGCACAGTCACACACATCGCCGGTGTTGGTTCCGGCAATTGCTGATAGATGGTGGGCACGTCGCGCACAACATCTGCAGACCCCGGCCAAGGCATCATCGCCAAATCGACAGGCTCCGGAGCCACAATTTGTTCGGGTACTCGTCGTGTCACAAATTGGCGAACCTGTTGTGCGGCCGGTCGCGGCACCGGCACGTCTAACCACGTGGGGCCAAAGCGCAACACTGCCACCAATAATGCCGCCACCATTCCCCATTCGCCAAAGCGCTGCACCGTATCCGGTGATTGCCCGCGCCTTGCAAAGAGGCCGGCCAAAAACAGCACGGTGCCCCCCCCCACGGCCGACCCGATCCACCAGGCCTGCATCGAACCGAGTAGTTCGCTCATGGCTGACCCTCCGCGCGGCGGTGATGCCGGGCATCCAGGATAAGTTGTTGCATCTTCTCAAGTTCCTCCGGCGGAATACTCTCCGACCGGATCAAACTCAGAACTAATTGCGATGCTGCACCGTCAAAAACGCGATCCAGGAAGCGGGTTGCGCTCTGTTCCCGACTATAAGCTGCTTCGTAAACAAACGCCCGTCCTTCAACTCGATGTGTCACTAATCCCTTGTCTTCCATCAACCGAAGCAATGTCTGCACTGTGTTGTAAGCCAGGTCTTTGCCATCGGGCTGGTCGGCCAATAGTTGTCGATAAACCACTCGCACACTGGAACGACCCTGTTCCCAAAGCACTTTTAGAATCTCAAGTTCACGCCCCGTCGGCGCAGGAATATCTGACACATCAACCTCCCGTGCATCAACCACGAAATTCGGCCGAAAAGCCAAAGCCTAAAGACTTAGGTATTAAACACGGGATCAAATCCCGTGTCAATGGTTTTTGCCAGATTATTTTTGCCAAACAGACATTGATGCCACTCGACTAAGGATCCGAATCGAGTCGGGTGTTTGTTCTGCCACAATGGTCTCGACGTAAATCGTTGCTGGATAAGGGTAATTCCGCAACCACGATGTTGATTCCGGACCAGTAACATTGTTCTGTAAAGGGGTAGTGGGTCAATTTGCCGCGGCGCAAAAAAGTGGCGAGTATGAGTGCATTCGTCTTCTTTGTGTTTTCCTTTGTGTTCTTTGCGTCTTTGTGGTGAGTCTTTAAGACCAACCACAAAGCGGCTGTGTCCTTTGTCAAGAGATTATAGGGGCGAGTTTGGGGTTCCAGGGGGTTTGGTTTTTGAGCAGGAGGTTGAGGATGGTCAGGAGCTTGCGCATGCAGGCGGTGATCATGACTTTGAAGCTCTTAC
>JANLTA010000501.1:0-2105 GCA_031362705.1 Gemmataceae bacterium
CCCCATCGGGTTTGGGTAGGAGGAATCGCAATACCCCCTGGAAATTTCGCTGTGTTTCACCTGCTTCCCCAATATGCGCGCGGCTCTCCGCAGCCCTAACCGCCGCAAGGTATGACATTGTACAACATAAATCCAAAACTCAATCTCTCTCTCAGCTTTTGTTGTCTCGATCCGTTTGGTCTGCGGTCGCATCTGGGATACTTTTCCTTTGAAAATGAGCTGTGGGCCAACAGTGTCCGGCTCAATTGTTGCTGTGCGGGGCCCCAACCGGCGAGGGAATGAGCGCGGCGTTGTCGTGGGAGTCGGAAGGCCAGGAGTTTCTGCCAAAAATGAGTGGTGACAGCTGCCGAAATGGCATCATTGGACAGCGAGGCAAGGCCGCGAGGTGTGGATTCTGGCGCGGCGCGCACCGGTAGCGCCGTTTACTGTGGGAGCGGTTTGAGTTGTTCGAGATGAGCCATCAGTTCCTCTTCCGTGGCCCAGCCCATGAAGTAGAACTGGAGCATTTCCAAGGTGCGAATGGTCGGCTTGCGGCCAATCCAGAGACTGATCAGCAAGCTGGCAATGATGGCCAGGTAGACTTGGATCGTGACCCCGTCGCGGCTGTTGGCCAGCAGATGACGGCAACCGAGGATGCATTTGAGCCAGCGGAAAAACAGTTCCACCGTCCAGCGATAACGGTAGCCCAGCGCGACCAACTCCGCCGCGAGATCGAGCCGGCTGGTCGCCAAGAGCAGGAGGTCCGGCCGGCCTTGGGCGTCGGTCTTGCCGGTATCGACTTCGACGACGCGGAGGGTCTGCTTGAAGGCACTGCCGCTTTGGGGGCCGCCGAGCCAAACGAGGCGATCGCTGCGGACGCCGGCGGCACGCGTCTCCGCCGTGAGCGGACGTTCCTCGACCACGGTCCAGACGGCGTTGTCGCGAATGCGGCCGATGAAGTCGCTGCGGGCATCGATGATGTCCTGGAAAAGTTGATACTCGGCATAGCCGCGATCGATGACGTAGAGGCGTTTGGCTTGCAGCGTGGCTCGTAATTGCTCGGTTTCCGAGTCGTTGCCGGTCGTCACGGTGGCTTCGATGGGAATGCCTTTGAGCACGTCGAAATGGATGTGCATCTTGGCGGCTCGATGCTGTGGGTCAAGCCATAACGCCCAGGCCATTTTGGACAAGGCGGGCAGCAGACTGCCATCCACGGCGGTGAGGCCACGTAAGGCTTCGGCTTCCTTGCCGTGGACCAAGGGAATCGCTTGCGTGGCAATGTCGCCAATGATGGCGTGGAGGAGTTCGGGATCGAAGACGCGGCTGGCTTCACTCAAAGAGCCGCGTGAAACCCGGTTGCAGCCGAACAGACGCTGCACCTTATCGAGCATGCTGGCCTGTTGAATGCCGCGTAAACTTTTGACGACGGGATTGAAGAAGAACAACAGGAGCAAGCAGGCGTACTGGTCGTAGAACAAACGCCGATTGCCGGCGTGATCACGCCCGGTGGCATCGGCGTGCAAGCGTTCGAGCAGGGATCCGAGGACTTTGAAATACTTCAGTCCCTTGAGATCCTTCTCACGAATCGGTGTTTGTCGTTGGGCCGCCATTGCCTGCCTCCGCGTGCCAGCTGCCAAAGCGGCAGTAAATCAAGCTCGCAGGAGGGAATACAGCTGATGGCGTGCCAAACCGCGAAAAAAACGGGACTGAAATGGAAACGCAACGCAAGCATCGCGGCACAGCATGAAATGTGCCGGACACTGTTGGGAACACGGCCATAACTTTTGAGCCGACGAAGCGAAAGCGAATCACGTCGAATTGATCAACCGAAAGAAACCATCAATAAAGTCACGCCAAATGCAACCGCCAGAAACGCAATCCACGCGGGCCTCGATTGACGCAACCGGTGGGTCGGGGGAAGTCGATTCAACACGACGGCGAAAACTGCCGCAATGACGGCCCCGCAGAATGCGATCGCCTGGCGGAAAATCATGTACGTCTCCGCGCCAGGCCCGTAGGTTGTCAATGTGCTCATCACGAAGAGTACCGCGAATACACCGCAAATGTATCGGCATAACCAGACAGTGTTCATTTGCACTCCCTCGCTTGCACGTTTTGAAGTTGCG
>JANLTA010000520.1:0-2128 GCA_031362705.1 Gemmataceae bacterium
GCCGGAGCGAAGCGAGAATCTGTTTTTTCGTCGGAATACTGCCGGTCAGGTGGTCGATGTAAGTTCCCACCAAGCCGGGGGTCACTTGTTCAAGACATTGGTCCTGCTGCCTGAGCCAAGTCATGAACGCTTCAATGTTCCGACGATATGCCAATCGTGTGTGTGGATTTCGAATCTGGCCGAGGATAAGCTCATCCCATGCAAACTCGGCTGCCTGGCCTGCTTCAACGATTATTGAGTGATAGTTTTTCCCCGAGGGTACGATGGGCCGTTCGGTGACAACGGCGGGCAAGTTGGTGATGATGCTCATTGCCAAACCACTAGCGGATCAGTTCGATTTTGACTCCGACATCGAGGTCTTTCCAATCCCGATCTCCCGTTAGGACCGGGATATGTCGAGACATCGCCAGTGCCAGACACGCGCGGTCGGCAAGAGACAGGCCGAGTGAGCGCGTTGCTTCGCGCAATGAAGCAGCGATTACCGCTTGTTCCGCGTCAAATGGCCAATGGTCAAGACGCAGTCGGCCTATTTGGTGAATCGTATCGTCCTGGCGTTTGCCTAGGTCGATCGCGCGCGTCAAAACTTCCGCATAATTCACGCCAGAGATAACTGCGCCAGGCAATCGGGCTTTAACGACATCGGCTCCAACTTCCGCCAACAGCATTGCCAATAGCGCCGAAGCGTCGAGCACGACGCTAATCATGCGAATGCTCTGCGATGGATGTGGCGAGCTCTGCTTCTTCCTTAGCCGCCTCCGCACGACGCTCGGCGATCAGCTCATCGACAACGCTGACGCCGGGCTTACGATACGGAGCAAAATGGGCCTGAAGTTCTTTGACCACTTGGTCCATGCTTCGTAAACGCATCCCCTGTTCATCGGTATCCACCACCAGTGTATCGCCAGGCTGCAGGTGAAACTTCTTGCGGCATTGGGAAGGAATGACGATGCGACCGTCGTCCCCAAGTTTGGTATGAAATGACGCATGTTCTGACATATGCTGGCTCCATCCTAAATTAGCAGTGTCGTCATCATATATCATGATATATCGCTATGTCAAACTATTTTCATATGTCAGTCCGGCTTCGTTCATGATAAATAAAGGACGTTATTTGCTATGACCCGGCGACAAACCTTCGCTGAAAAATATGTCATCCGCGCCAGTCACTGGCAAATGAACATCTGGTGTCATCGACCGGGCCAGTGACATTCTTTTGTGGAGCGGCCAATTTTGCCGCAGTTTGGGGCCTAAGGCTCGGTTCCCCGCGCGAGAAAAGTTGCATCGTGGCGGTTTTCGTGGCATGTTGGCGACCGTAACCGATGTCTCGCCATGCCCAAAAAGTCCCTGTCCCACAATTTGTCTTTCGATCCCGTCTACCGGGAGCTAGCGAAATTAGTCGGGTATCGCGGTATTCCCTATCCGATTTGCACACCAGAATTCGGACGACTCGAATCCCTCTACGGCAAAGAAAGGTTGCAACGCGCGAGGGATGATTTACTCACAAACGACACGGATGCGAAACGCGCCACGCTCAAGGACTCTACCCGAAAGTTGTGCGCGCCCATTCTTGGCCCGGCCCCCGAAGATTGGGATGCGTTCTATGCGAACGTCGAGAATCCGCCTCCGAATCCATACAAGGAGGTACCCCCGGCCTCCACGCCCGCTGCGCACGCCCCCGAAAACAACGAATCAACCGTACCCCGACGGATTGTTCCGCCACCGGAGATGACAGTCGAAGAAATGCTGCAAGAATTCGATGACAGGACTTTGAGCAAGTTCCTCCAGGAAGCTCGACGGGGGCAAGACCACTACGGCCCCAAATCCCGTGAGAGGCGGCAGTTCAAGAAGGATGCAGCGAGGGCCGAGAAAGAGTGCCGGCATGGGCGCCGATTCACACCATGCGGGATCGGCATGATGGGCGGGCTCTTCAGGGCCGCGTTTCCGAAGAAACAAAATGTCAGTCACGACCGCCGTGCCTTCGCGTTTGAAGGCATCCGATGGCAAACGGATCGCTCCAACGAAGTCGGCCTTATCGCAGTACAGATCAGGCGAAGAAGCCTCAAGCTACCGAAGAGGCGCATCGGATCATTGTTGAGGAGTATGGTCAGAAAGCCCCCGCTAGGCCCGC
>JANLTA010000527.1:0-2203 GCA_031362705.1 Gemmataceae bacterium
ACTCAACCAGCCAAAACCATTCTTTCTTTGATTCGTGTTCATGGGTGTCCATTCGTGGTTGAACCGCCGTTTTCTCAAGCTGGTCATACTGTTTTCGCTCCTCCACTTTCTGGTGATGGTTGCGGTGGACGGTGTCATTTATCTGGCTGCCCATATTCCGCCCAAGGCGGTCAATCTGGACGCGCCGATCCGCTGGCTGCAGCAGGTGTATGAAATTCTCCGCGCACCGCGCTTTATTTTGCGCTGGCTCTGGCCGGGAGAACATTCGCCGCTCCTTCTCAACTGGCTGCTGACGATTCTAAACAGTCTGGTTTGGGGAGTGGGACTGGCAGGTCTGGGAACCCTTTGGGCCAAAATGCGAAAGTGACTCCGTGCTGCCAAATCAATCGAGACCGCTCGCCACCTTTGCCCGCTTCAATACTTTTTGCGCCAGCGTTCGCGCTTTAGCCGCGCCTTCCTGCAACACCTGATTGACGTAATCCAGACTGGACTCAAGTTCGGTTCGCCGGGCGCGAGCGTCGGCAAAATAATCCCAGTAGTGCTCGAACAACGCCTTCTTCAAATCGCCGTAGCCGAGTCCACCGGCGCGCAACCGGTTTTCGAAATCCTTGGCTTCTTCTGTCGGGGCGACGTGCTTGAGTAATTGAATCGCGAGATTTTTTTCGGCGTCAGGTTTGGCTTCAGCGGGTGAACGGCTGTCCATCACCAGGCTCATGATTTTTTTGCGCGTCGCCTTTTCCTCGCCAAAGATTTCGATGGTGTTGTCGTAACTCTTGCTCATCTTCTGGCCGTCGGTGCCGGGCATAACGGCCACCTCGTCGCGGATCTGCGGTTCGGGAATGACGAAGGTCTGCCCGTAGGCTTCGTTGAATTTGGCGGCGATGTCGCGCGTGACCTCGACGTGCTGCTTCTGGTCGCGGCCCACGGGCACGATGTTGGAATCGTAAATCAAAATGTCGGCGGCCATCAGCACCGGGTAGGCAAACAAACCGTGATTGGGAGAGACGCCCTTGGCGATCTTGTCCTTGTAACTCGTGCAACGTTCCAACAGCCCCATCGGTGTCAGCGTGGTCAACATCCAGGCCAGCTCGGCGACTTCCGGCACATCGGATTGGCGGAAGAACACCGACTTCTTCGGGTCAAGCCCGCACGCGAGAAAATCCAAGGCCACATCCAGCGTGTTCTGGCGGCGTTTGGCGGCGTCGAAGAGCGAAGTCATCGAATGATAGTTGGCGATGAAATAGAACGCCTCGCCTTTGTCCTGCAATTCGATGGCCGGCTTCATCATCCCGAAATAATTTCCGAGATGGAGTGCGCCGGAGGGTTGGATGCCCGATAAAATCCGCATGGAAGGAGCGTAGCAAGGAAGCGGGAACGCATAAAAGGAGGAAATAAGAGGCCGCTTGGAAAACCGAATCCAAAATGCCAGACGGCGAATCATGGATTCGTGGATTCCTGGGTTGCCTCATCGGACTACGCAGTCCGTTCTTCCGAGTTGGGCTTTCGCAGCGGCTCGGCAAAGATTGCTTCCTCAAATGTGGATGGACTGCCTGGCTTTCACTGCCTCACTGCCGAGGCAGTAAAAATCCGTGTTCATCCGCGTCCATCCGTGGTTGAATCCGTTCGGACTATGACATTGACAGGCATTGGCGACGAAGGCGCGAATACGATCGACGGCCAGATCCAGGCCACAAAGGAACTCGGCTGGAAATTTATCGAGATGCGCGGCGTGGAAGCGCCGGGCTTCAAGAAGGACAACCTCCACAACATCCCGGACGACGCGTTCGCCATCGTCGAGCGCAAACTCAAGGACGCCGGCGTCGGCGTCTATTGCTTCGGCTCGACGATCATGAACTGGCAGAAGACCGTCGAGACGCCCTTCGAGGTGACGCTCGCCGAAGTGAAGCGCGCCATTCCGCGAATGAAAAGCCTGGGGACGAAATACGTCCGCGTCATGAGTTTCAAGCCTGGCGATGACGAGTTCAGGACGCCGCCGGAAGTTTTCCGCCGCGTGAAGGACGTGACGAACATGTTCCTCGACGCCGGCCTGCAACCCGTCCATGAGAACTGCATGAACTACGGTGGCATGAGCTGGCAACACGCGCTCGAATTGCTCGATAAGGTTCCCGGCCTCAAGTGGGTGTTCGACACTGCCAACCCGGTTTTCAATCCCGACCGCAGCAAGTCGAAACCGTGGTCGAAG
>JANLTA010000606.1:0-6663 GCA_031362705.1 Gemmataceae bacterium
GCTTGGGTTGAGTTACGATGCCAGGGGCGCTGGTTATTCACGAACCGTCGGAGGCGCTCCGGACATCGGTGCGTACGAAATTCAGCCGCCTCCAAAGTTCACCGGATTTCAAGTCAACGATGGGTCTGTACAGCGGTCGCGGATTACGCAGGTCTCACTGACTTTCCCCAAATACATCACCCTGGGTTCGCCCAACGCGTGGCAGTTGAAGCGGCCATCTGACAATTCGTTCGTAATGCTTAGTCCGGGACCGGGCTCTCAGACTCCTAACTCGGTTACATTTGTGTCCACGTTTACGGCTGGTCCCTTGGACGGAAACTCGCTAGCCGACGGTGTGTATAGCCTGACAGTATTTAGTTCGCAAATTACCGACGAACTAGGCCAGCACCTCGACGGCAACGGCGATGGCATTGGCGGGGATGATTACGTGTCGCCGACGACGCCGGGCGATCCGAACCGCATCTTCCGGCTGTTCGGCGATGTCGATGGCGACGCCGACGTGGACGCCGCCGACTTCATCCAATTCCGCCTATCCTTCGGCGGCACCAACCTCGCCCTCGACTTCGACAACGACGGCAGCGTCTCCGCCAGCGACTTCATTCAGTTCAGGCTGAGGTTCGGGTCGATGATATGACGACGTGGCTAGTGATCAGTTGTTAGAGGTGAGCGTTCGCGGTTTAGCGGGCCGATTTGAGCGGGTGTGGCGAGACTTTGAATTAACATAAGCGCCCCTCTAATGTATTATGTCATCGTTATCCCATCACGCAGCTCTTCTGAGTTCGCCAATTCGTGGCTCGACGCGCATTTGCAGGCCACCTTTGGGGCGGACGACGATTTCCATTTCCAGTTCGGGCGGCTCTTGAGCAAGAATCACACGAAATCGCTGCAACACCGTCACCGCCATCAGCATGATTTGCATCGTGGCCATGCTGTTGCCGATGCAGATGCGCGGGCCGCCGCCAAATGGGATGTAACCGTAGGGCACGATGCTCTCAATCCGGTCTTGAGCGAAGCGTGATGGATCAAACGTCTCCGGGTTCGCAAAGACATTAGGATCGCGGTGGACGATGTACGGAGCAATAAACACCCAACTGCCGCGGCGCAGTGTGTAACCACCAAGCTCCACGTCTTCCACGGCTTCGCGACCAAACAGAAACCCGGCTGCCGGGTATAGTCGCATTGATTCCTTCACGACGCTGTCGAGATACCGCAGCCGCGGTACGTCGGCAAAGGTGGGCGTCCGCCGGCCAACCACCTGATTGATTTCATGCAACACACGTTGTTCCACCAGCGGATTGGACGCGAGGCAGAACCAAAACCAGGCCAGTGCGGCAGAAGTCGTGTCATGCCCGGCGACAAACAAAGTGGCCGCCTCGTCGCGGATTTCCTCGTCGGCGATAGCTCGTCCGGGCACATTTTTGGCTGCCGCGAGCATCTGACCCAGCATGTCATCGCCAACGGTTGCAGACG
The DNA here is from genome assembly GCA_031362705.1 of Gemmataceae bacterium. Taxonomy (GTDB): domain Bacteria; phylum Planctomycetota; class Planctomycetia; order Gemmatales; family Gemmataceae; genus JAIBBI01. The sequence continues at coordinate 1,471 of JANLTA010000606.1, forward strand.
CCCGGCGGGCGCGGATTTCCCGCCAAATCAGATCATTAACCTCGGCAACCGCGCGCCGCTGTCGCAGTTTGCCCGGCAGCGGGAGCCAATCGGGCAGTGGTATGGCGGTGGAGACTTCCCGTTGCATGTCTGTGCGAAATACGTGGACGGCGTCGCGCAATCGTTCGGCATCGGCAGCCACGTCCACATTGAAAACTATTTTTGCGATGACCTCGAGCGCCAGCTCGTTCATCTCCTCAGCCAGGTCCAACGTCGAACCGGGTCGCCAGCCATCAATTCGCCGCTGGGTAAAATCGGTGATGACATCGGCGTAACGCTGAAAGTGGCGTCCGTGAAAACTGCCTTGCACCATCGGTCGGTGCCGCGACCAGGTCTCGCCTTCCGATACAACGAGGCCGTCGCCTTCGATCTTGTGCAGCGCCTTCATTTGCCGGCGGAGCTTGCGAAAGCTCTTGACCTTGGTGGCCAGGACTTCGCGGATCAGTTCCGGCCGATTGACGAGGTACAGCCGCACCCAGCCAATCCGCACGAAGGCAAAGTCGCCGTATTCACGGGCCACCTCGGCGGCAAAGCCGAGGGCACTCCGTTTCATGCGGCTCCGATAGGTGATGCCCAACAAGCCGTCACTTGGGCCAGGCGGATATTTCGCCGACATCGTCACTCATCCTCGGTCTGAGACTGTCCCAGCAAACCCAGTTTGATAGCCAAGGACATCGTTTTGCGGAAGAGCAGTCGATAGCCAAAGGGCAACCGAAGAATTCGCACAACCCGCACGCTGAGTTGAGTTCAAGATCGTTCCATGCGACCGTTCTACGGAAGGACCGATGCCGTCGATCCAATTGGAATCGTTGTGAGCGCAAAGCGGCACGGCCGGTTGCTGGGGTTGAACGCCAACGAATAATGTGGACGAACTGTAATGGTCCGAAGGCACGGAGGATCAGGGCATGAATTGGGTGTTGCGATCGTTCGGCACGGTTGCGCTGGCCGGCTTTATGCTCTACAGCCCGGCCTGTCATGGCATCGACCCAATCGTCTCGCGATATGGTATTGGCACGCTGATCCACCCGGTGCAGGAACCGGAAAAAGCGCCCCTGCCTAACCCATACACCGGCCAGGAATGCCATTATCGCAAAGAACACGTCTACACGTTTGCCGTCAATGGCCTCAATCCGCTGTGCTTAGGTAATTTCAACGGCCTGTGTGGTTATCTCAAAGACCAGGGCTTCACCAATACGTACTTCGGTCAACTTTATTCGTGCCAGAACTTCGCCCAACGCATCCGCGAAGTTCGCGCCGCCGACCCGGAAGCACGCATCGTGTTGCTCGGCTTTAGCCTCGGGTCGAACTCCGTCCGGACGATTGCCAACGATCTTGACACGGATGGTACCAAGGTCGATTTGTTGATTTACCTGGTTGGCGACTACGTCAAGAACGAGCCGTCGAGCCGGCCAAAAAACGTTGCCAGGGTGGTCAACGTGCGGGCCAAGGGAAGTGCCGTCACCGGCGGCGACTACTTCTTCAATGGCGAGGATTTGGATGGAGCGCGCAATCACAAGTTGGAGTGCCGCCACATTCTGACGCCCAGCCGCAAAGAAACAGTTGAAATCGTCATGAGTGAACTGTTGATGGTTTGCTGCGAGCCCGTGAATGTGACGGGCGATACTGTGACAGCTCGCAAACAGGTGGCAGAGACAACGCCCGCTGGAAAGCCGACTAAGACGCCCGCACCAACCCGACCGTCGCCCCGCCCCATGCCGCCATCGCTTGGATTTTAGAAAGCGATAGTAAGAGATATTGCGCTCCGAAAGCTAGAATTGACAACGGGTCTGCATTGCAGGCAAAAGAATGCGCACAGACGGGAAAAGTGCCTCCGCCGAGAGGTCACAGAGATTCATTATTCGTGCGTAGCCACTGCCGCGTCCTGTTCGGGCTTACGGCCATGCCCACCGATCTTGCGAAAATCGCCTCGCAGCGCTTTCAGAGCATACCGTTCTTCATCGATTTCAGTTTGGGTGCGCACCCCCAATCGGCGCAGGATGGGAATGGGCGGGCACCAGCCTTGCAGCGCATGTTGCAGGAAAAACGCCTGCACAATGACAGGCACCGCCAGCCATTTCTTGTTGCCCGTGATTCCTAAAGCCAAGCCAGCCAGACTCAACGCTGGCGCCATCGATTCCAGGCATCTTTCGATATCCCATTCCTCGCTTAGCTCGCGGAGGCGGCGCTCAATCACTTGGGGGCCTGCCGACCCGTAACGGCGAATGTTCTCCTGCGTCTGCCTTTGAATCGTCGCATTGACGGCTTCGCAAGTATTCGCTGAAACACGGGTCATTGTTGGGGTCAACATGATTTCTCCTCGCCATAAGTGCAACAAACACAGAGAAGCAACAATTGCGCCATATTCTTCATTCGATCCATTATTCGGCACATCTTGTGCGTATCACATGTGCGAAGTCCGGATTGCTCCAGATGCATCAAAGTTGTCATGACACGATAGGAACCGCATATGCCGACGAAATCATACTGGCGAGCGACGACGAGTAGTCCGCGCTTTCCCCGCCTGGGCGACGATCTGACCGTTGATGCGATCGTGGTCGGAGGAGGCAACACGGGAGTCAACGCTGCCTACCTGATGAAGCAGGCGGGCTTATCGGTCGCGCTTCTGGAACGTGATCGCTGCGGATACGGCGACACAGCCAACACATCCGCTCACCTCACGTATGTCACCGATCATCGGATCAGTAAATTGGTCAGTCAATTGGGACGCGATCATGCCCAGGCCGTTTGGGATGCCGGCGACGCGGCGATTCAACACATTGAAGAAACAGTTCGTCGCGAGTCCATCGACTGCAACTTCGCGAATGTGCCGGGCTATTTATTCGCGGCGATCGATGGCGAGAAGGACGAGCGTGACGAGCTGCGCAAGGAAGCTGAACTGGCAGGCGACATCGGCTATTCGGCGACGTATGTCGATGCCGTACCGCTGTTCAATCGGCCGGGCATCCGTTTTCCAAATCAGGCGCGCTTTCACCCGTTGAAGTACCTCCGGCATCTCGTGGAACGCATTCCCGGCGACGGCTGCCATGTGTTCGAACATACGGAGGTTCAGGAAATCAACGGCGATCCGCCGGTCGTTAAGGCGAATGGCAAGTCAGTGTCGGCGAAATTTGTATTCATCGCCACGGATGTCCCGCTCCAGGGCAAGACCGGACTCATCAGCGCGACGCTGTTTCAAACCAAGATCATGCCGTATACGTCTTACGTCGTCGGCGCGAAGCTGCCCAAGGACACGTTGCCTGATGCCCTTTTATTCGACACGTCCGACCCGTACCATTTCTTCCGCATCGATCGTCGACCACGGAATGATTATGCCATTTTCGGCGGCCTCGACCATAAGACCGGCCAGGAGGAGGATGGAGCCGCTCGCTTCACTCAACTCGAGAAAATCCTACTTCAGTGCTTGCCAGACGCAAAAGTCGACCATCGCTGGTCCGGCCAAGTGATTGAAGCGGTCGATGGGCTGCCGTATATCGGTGAAACGGCCGCCAAGCAGTTTGTCGCCGCGGGATTCTCGGGAAACGGGCTGACGTTCGGAACGGTGGCGGCGATGATGGCGTGCGATGCGGCGCTGGGCCGCGCAAATCCCTGGAGCGATCTTTTCAACCCCAATCGCAAGAAGCTCAGCGCGCTGTGGAACTACCTTCGTGAGAACGTCGATTACCCGTATTACATGATTAAGGATCGTCTGGTTCGTAGTGAAGGCGACAAGCCCGGCGATGTCAAACCCGGAGAAGGTCGCGTTCTTAAGATCGACGGCCAACGCATGGCGATTCATCGCGATAAGGCCGGCACGGTGAACGCACTCAATCCAGTTTGCACACACATGGGTTGCATCGTCCACTGGAACAACGCGGAAGATACGTGGGACTGCCCTTGTCACGGTTCGCGATTTTCCCCCGCGGGCGATGTGTTAGCCGGACCGGCAGAAACGCCAATGGATCGGCTATCATTGCCCACCACCCCGGCCTGAATTTTCAAGTGAGTCGGGATTGCGGGCGGCAATTCGTCCGAATGTTGCGTTCACGACGCGTTGGGTTAAAAGGCAACAATTTGCACGTAGCTAGGCAGGGAACTGCCGAACGAGAACATGACCCTTGTCTTATTGAAGGACAAAAAAAGGAGCACGGCCATCACAACCGTGCTCGATCGCGTCTACTTCCGCGCTAAAGTTCTTAGCGCCGGCGACCGCCAAACCGACGATTCCGGCCGTTGTTGCTGCAGGGATCGCAGCAATTCACAGGCTGGGCCTGCATGCAGCAACCGCTGTTGTACCCGCCGCCACCGTAGTAGCTTGTCGAACCGTTGTTATATCCGCCGCTACCGTAGAAGCTCGTTGACTGTTGATTGTAGCCTTGGTTGTAACCCTGATTGTATCCTTGGTTGTTGCCGGCACCGTAAAAGGAGCCATTGTAGTTTGGTTGGTTAGGCGACCATTGACCCTGCTGTTGGCCGTACCCATGCTGTTGCATACCGGGTTGATGCGTGCCGGGTTGATGCGTGCCAGGCTGTTGGATAGTAACTTGTCCCTGCGTTTGGTTTTGCTGCGTGACAGGCTGCTGCGTGCCTGGGGCCACACTTTCCGGGGTTTGTGTGGCTGGGGGTTGCGCCGATGATTGGCCTGCAATGGCCAAGGCGATCGCCCCGGCCAAACTCAGAATCACACGTTTCATCACAGTTTCCTCGTGAGTTGGGCTATCGACCCGTTGGTTCGTGCGAAATGCACTGGTCCGGGCCAATGCAACATGCGTGCCGGAGTTCGGCCGGCGTTGCTGTTGCATGTGTCCACTTGACGTCCTGAAATGGCATGATTGTTGCGTCTTTGGGTAAGGTATTGCTCGTACGCTCATGGTGCAGGGTGCCGTTTAGCCACAGGTAATTAGCAACCGAAAAGTCGCCGACAATCCTTCGCTTGATAAATGCCGCCTTTGTAACTGATAGTCGCGCATTGATTGATGGTGATGGTAAGGTTTATCTATGGCAGAATCACCGCAACGAGCCGAGCCTAGTAGCGGTATTAATATGCCTCAGCCCGTTTTCGGTTTTAAGTTTCGGGTTTTCCCGTGAAAAAAGGACACGAATAATGTCGACGAGCCTGTCGCCTTCACCGGATACCTTCGTCTCTACCTTTCGCGA
>JANLTA010000068.1:0-4306 GCA_031362705.1 Gemmataceae bacterium
CGAGCGAACTTGCTGGTCGTTGGGTATAGGTCGCGAACGCCCGGCGAATAGTAACACGTCCAGCAAAGCCCACGGGGCCTGTTGACCTTGCACCGGTGGCAGTGGGCACACACGCGGCGCGCCGCAGGCCGGTAGATGCCAATTCCCGGCGATTGACTTCGTTGTAACGGGTGGAGCGTTGGTAGTGCGCTCATGCTGCCACCCCCGACGCTGCAGCGCCCATCGCTTGTAACGTGGTGACAGTCTGCCAAAGGTCATCCGGCGGCGTTAGCCATGCCCTGACGGCTTTGTGACTGCCGAACGCGACAAACGGCACCGAATCGTACAACCATTGTTTGATGGCCGGCACGAGGGCAGCTTCTTCGGGCGTCGCACGTTTGATTGCTCGCCAGTCTTCGGCCAACACGTCGGCCAGAAATGGCGAGCATGGGCAACGGTTGTCGCGGTAGGCCACCAATTGGGCCAGAATCGAAGCGGGTAACTCGGACATGGGAACACTCCTGAAGGGTTGGGAAGGAAGGAAAGCGGGCGGGCGCGTACGGCGGGTTGGGCGATCCCGCCGACGCGCAAATGGAAAGCGCAGGCCGGCACGATGCGGCAAGTCAGCGGCCCGCGCGGGCGTTAGTGGTTAGAACGGTGCGAATTCAGCCTTGATCGCCGCGGCCGCTTTGTACTCGCGGCCGCTTTGTATTCGCGGTCAAACGTGCCAAGAAATGTACCGCCATCGATGTAGGCAGCGTACCCGGCCGACGTGCGGTTGATGCTGCCGAGTTCCGTCTGGCCGGCGAAAACGAACGCCAGGCCAGCGGCAGCGTGAACGATAGATATCCTGCAGGATTGCGGACGCCGGGACGAAACGGTAGAACTGTTCATTGAATCGACCTCTAATCCAGGTTGGTTCCAGGGGTCGGGGTGCTTGTAACACCGCCGGCCCCACTTTTATTGATGTTAACAAGCTGTATTTAATTGTCAACAACAAAATGCAACATTTGCCAAAATAACTAACCTGTCATTTTCCGCAGTTTCCCGATATACTCGCCGTATCAGTGCGGAGTCTATGCAAATGGCGGCAAACCCAAAACGTAAGGCACGCGGCAGGCCACCAAAAGCCGAGGGCCAAAAATCGCGATGGGGCGTCTACCTTGATGCCAAATTCAAGCCCCCATTTGAAGCCCTGGCCGCTCGGAACCATCGAACGGCGCGACAGGAGATCGAGTTGGCGCTGTCGAATCACCTTGAGCGGGACAAGCCGCTACCATTGAAACCATGAAACGAAATCAGCTAACCATTGTCTGGTTGTGCATCATCGGCCTATTCGCCGTCGCCGGGCTGGGCTTCGGCGGGTACAAGCTGAAACAGAATTGGGACCGCGAAGAGCGGGCGGCCATTAACAAGAAAATAGCCGAGACGGATCGGCTGATCGCTGAGGCCAAGGCTAAAGCGGATGCGCTGGAGTTGGACAATGCACGCAAACAAGAACTCAGCCGCCAAATGGATGTCGTCCATCGGTTTGAACTGTCAGGGCAAATGGCATTCCAGCAAGCCGATTTACTGCCGGAGAAAGAGCGCAACGTTGCAGCGCGAAACGTATTCGACAAGCTGACGCACGCAGACAGATATTTGATTGCGTCCACATATTTCAAACTCCTGCAGGATGGTGCCGGGTCGCTGAGCGATGAGCAGCGAGAGTGCTATAGCAAACACAAGCAACATTTTTTGGGGCTATGAACATGGCTGCGGCACTCGCACTTTAAGGCCTAAACTGATTCGTAAATGCGACCATGGGATAAACTTCGGGCGATTCATTTGCACGATCCGGATTCACTGCAACACCAAAGTGATCCCGTGGCAACAAAAGCGCGTACGCCTCGGCCGCGTTGTTGATGGCGACGACTGAAGCCTTGAGGCCTTCCGCCCGAGCGTACTCCTCTGCGAATTCGCGGGTCGTGAACCACGCGAGACACGATTCGCGTCTGCCGCGCACGGGAACGCCGACAACGGACAGTGGAGTATTTACGGTGATGTGCATGCCCGCGTCTATCGCCCTTGCGATGACGAATGCGGGGAACGGTGCTAGATCGGCCATTGCATTGACTCCGATACTTCGTTTACCCGCGGCTCCCCTGGAGGAAGTCACGGGCCGCAGCAATCTCGCCGTATTGGCTTTTCTTTAGCGAATAGTAACCCGGCCCGACCAGCGTGTTGATCGTGGCTTGCTCCTGCCGGCGGCGCACGTTGTAGGGCTGAATCACATAAGCCCCTTCGTTGTTACGGCTTGCTCGCGTTCGGCAGCCGTTCACACCGGCCTCAAGCATCACTGATTGAATCGCGCCGTCACACATCACCGGCATGATGCCGTTATAACTGCGCGTTTGCGGAGTCTTGAGCTGGAACTTCTTCAACTCGCCTTCTGCGTAATACTTGGCCTGCTTCTCACACGCGGGCGTATTGCTCACCGTCGTGTTGACTTCGTTGTTGATGGCGTCAATGTAGTTGACCTTGATGTAGTTTTTGATGTCTTCGCGGATGATTACCAGTTCGTCGCTACGTGGGCGCTTGCCCTTTGGCGGTTTGGTCAGGACCAGTTCGTAGCGATAGCGGCGAGTACTGTTGGTATCCGGCTCACGAACGTTGCACGACGTTTCGAGGATGATGTTGGCGGCACTACCCCAGCTGACAACTCGCGTGCCGACGCGAATCACATTGCGACGATAAACGTAGCTGTTGAACTTAATGAGCTGACGCTCCTGGTCGATGCTGAACGGAATTCGGATTTCCTGCCCGGGCGATGTCTCTTTGTAGTCCGCCGAGGCGAGTATCGCCCTGCCGTAGCACGTTGCTCCCATCATCAGTCGCTGACCCAATGAATCGACTGTTGTTTCGACTCTGTTCTCTAACAGGTCGATGCGTTTGCGTTCATGCCGGTCAGCGTAGCTTGTGGAATCGACCGGGATCGTAAAATTGTTACTGGCCGGCGTGGGCAGCGTCGTCTTGATGCGATACCAACGGAACACGCTTTGCACCATCAATTGGTTGGCGTCAAACCAAGTGTAATCGCCCGGCAGTGGGTCACGGAAGTCTTGGGCCTGAATGAATCGCCACGGGATGCTATAGAATCGATCCCAGCCCAGCTTCGGCGTGTAGCTCAACTCGTCCAACAGCTTTACCCGGCCATCGAAGTCAAGGCCGACGGCTTCCAGCAAAAACCGCACCTGATACTTAATCTCCGCGCCTAGCACCACGATCTTGCCGGGCGGCTCCGGTGGATCAATTTCAATTTGGTCGGAAGAAATCAGGCCCGGCGCGGCGTCTGGCAATTGTGCCCCTTCGCCGAGCTTGTAAAGGTAAACCCCGTCAGTCTGCGGATTGTAAACTACCCGGCAGCCGTACTGTTCGGCGATGGCCTGAAGTTCCTGGGCCGGATTGGCGCCGACCCAGTTCTTTTCTGGCCAATCGTTGTTGGGGATTTTGGATATGTCGTAAATCCGCTCACCCATTTTCTCCAAGAGTAACTTGCATAATGCGCGCATCCTTTTTTTGGTCCTCTTGAATTGCGGGTAGGTCCGCGCCGTAATCGGGCGTGTTGGGATTGCCTTGGTTGCCGGCGGCCGTTTGGTTGCCAGATACAACCGTCTGAATCTTCGGGACGTCAGCGATGCGTGGCACCGGATCGTTGTAGTGGCCGCTGATTTCGCCGTACTGCCACATCCAACGGCGGTCGAACACACGCAAATTTACAGTCTTGCCGCTGCGGCTCAATTCAAACGAGCCGGAATCTACCCGGCAATTCGGAATCGTCACCGTGCGCGTGCCGTCGCTGAATGTCAGGTTGCCAACCGCCTGCGGACTGACCCCCGGATTGCAGACGATGGTTCCCATGCCGGGGCTTATGCCGTGCGTGAGCGTATACGCCGCCGTTTGAATCGACGTAGCGCCGGGGAAACTCGCGATAGAGATGAGGTCAGACATTTGCGTTCACTCCTTAGCTATTGGTCACCTTGCTTGCGGCCGGGCTTCCATCACCAGTTTCTGAACCATCTCGCGACTCATGTTCGCCAGGTCGGCCGACGCCCGGCGGGCATAGTCCGCGGCCACTAATTCGTTCAGCACCTTGGCGACGTTGACACCAAGCCGGAGGTACGCCGTACTTTGCTCCTCGGCATAGCACCCTTCGGACACCTGCGCCCATTTGTGGGCAAGTGCCATTTGTTCAATCGCGCCTGCGCCGTCTGCAATCGCGCGTCTGCCATTGGCTTTTCGCGCCGCGATCCGCGCTTGCCAATGCGATAGGCTGGGATGAATCCCA
>JANLTA010000647.1:0-8603 GCA_031362705.1 Gemmataceae bacterium
TCAAATCTCGGCGTCCCGACCAATCAAAATTGACGTTTCACAAATGCCATGTGGCCAAGCTTGTGGCCAACTCCAAGTCCAACCTTAGTTTTTCGCAGAGCGAGTGGTAATAACACGGCGATAGGTGGGTGCATGGCAAAAAAAGTCTTACTTTTAGCGGGCCTTTCGGTAATTGCAATCGTCACTATCTTGATTGCCATTCGGAGTTATCGGGAGCAAGCAATATCCGCGTCTGTTGCAAAGATTGCGGCTCAGATCTACGTGGTCGGCGAACATGGTGTGCAAGGAATCGACCAGTTACCGATAGATCAAATATCCAGGGCGCGCCGACTGGCAGAAAGGATGCGCCTTGTTCAACGAGAATATGACGTTCTCGTTTCGCGATTAGAAGCAGATTTGGAAACCGTACCGACTGAGTTTGGACACAGAAATACTGCTCGCCTAGATGGATTGAGTCAGTTGTATAAGTTGCGTCTATCGTTTTTCGGCCTGAGTTTCGAGACAACAGGTTCGGACAAGCTTCTCGACCTAGTTCCGTTTCGTTACTTAGTGGAATTAGGCTTTGGGGGCAAAATTGAAAACAAAATTTACTGGTTCCATGATTTGCCGGTCCAAATGCAACTGCGAGAGTGGGCCGGCATCATAGACTTAGTAATTGCAACGACTGACAGTCCGGTGTTGCGAAACAAGCTCATCGAGTCATTCTTGTATCACAATTGGTCGCCGATTCAGATCAGGTTGATTGTTGACGAGTTGTTGTTTGGCCTGTTGTTCCTTGCTGTTTGCCTGTTTGGCATCCGCTTTTGTATGGAAAGACCAAAGCAAACGTGACCGTCTTTTCCCAGCGGTATTATTTCGACCTTAACGACCGCCGCCCGCAGCAACTCCAGCGCCGCCGCGACTTTCGACGGACTGCGCATTCTCGGCGCCAGCGAATTTCGCCGAGTCGGCCGCGACACGCTCACGCTCAACGTGTCGGGATCGCCAGCCGACTTGCTGCGCCACGGCCTGATCGACGCTGCCATGCTCGACGCCATGGGCGACGCGCGGCTGAAGTCGTTCGGCGGCCGGCGCAAAGGGTCGGACACCTACACAGAGATTTTCCGCAACCAGAGGGGCACGCTGCGGGTGCTGATTCGCGCCACCGGTGCCGCCAGGCTCGCGCTGCACGCGCGCATGGGCTACTCGGTGGAGCTGGCGATCCGAGCCGCTGGCATGGCTGAGGAACGCGGCCAGGCGCGTTCTGCGCTGGAGTTTTCAGAGTGGGCGACGCTGCAGTAGGACCGCGCCATCCGCCGATGGGGCGGCCTTTTTGTTGGCCGAAAAACGCCCTGCAATGCCTTGAAAATGACCGACCTTGGGCTCAATCTATTTGCAATGGACAAAAGATTCTCGGGCCCGATTATCGGTGCCATTAGCGCAACGTTGTTGAGCGGCGAAGTCGCACATGCCGCGCACAAACACCACGGGCGCAATGCGGCAGCGCCCAATGAGCCGTTAGGACAACATCCGGAAAGTCCCGAACCCGGGGGCCAAGTAGTAAGCCCCCAGGTCGCGGAAGTTTCGACATCGTCTATGCCATTCGTGAATAGCCAGATGGACAACCCGCCGCGGTACACCTCTCGCGGTGTTACACCGGACGTGCAGTCCGTGCCACCTGCGTTGATGCCGGTAGCATCGTCCGATTCGTAATTGCTTGGCTGGGCCGAGCGGCAGCCACCAAAGTTAGACCACGACGCCTTCGCAATCGCCTGCCAAATCATTGAGCGAGGCACGCAGCAACTCTAACCCCGGCACCACAACTTCGGTAACGTCATCCTGCACGGCGCAGGCGCGGGCGAAGACGCAGGCAGCCATGTCGGGCGGGAGTTGATCGCCGGCATTGTGCCTTCTTGTTCTGTTGGATGCCACTGCATGCCAACGCTACAAATGAATTGCAAGTGCCGCCGGTCTCGGCCCTACTATCCGAGTGCTTGTATTCATTGATGAAAGCGGCTGCCCCGGCTTTAAGTTCACTCGCGGATCTGATCCTGTGTTTGGCCTGGGAATGGTGATCTTTGAATCGAGGCAGGATGCCATACAAACTGAAGCGACAATAGCTGCGCTTAGGTCCCGTATATCGCGCAAAACGGAGTTCAAATTTTCGAAGAGCAGTGATGTTGTTAGGGACTCGTACTTCCAAGCGCTTGTTAGTTGTCCGTTTGTTGTCCGCGCAATAATTGTTCGCAAGGAAGTTATTCACAGCGACAATTTGAGGCGCGATGCCGACAAGTTCTACAATTACTTCGTCAAGCAACTGCTGAAATATGATGACGGTAAATTGCAGCGAGCAAGTGTCCGAATTGACGGCAGCGGTAGCCGCGATTTTCAACGTGCCCTTGGCAAATACCTGCGCCACGAGCTTGGCCAGCGGGTAAAAGACGTGAAGATGTCAGATTCCGATCGCGATCCGCTCATGCAATTGGCTGATATGTGTATTGGCGCGATTACGCGGGCAGAACGTGATCGACCTAATCGAGACCGATGGAAACTAATGCTGTCACCGCGAATTGCCGATGTCTGGATGTATGGGTAACCCCAAAAAGACGAATGCCCCGCTTTTGGCGAGGCATCGTTGCGACCCTATGTCCTAGCCGTAGGTCTCTACGGCAAGCACTCCATACGGAGTCGGTTCGGCGCACAGGGGCGACTTGTCAACCGTTAGTCTACACCCAAAATATCGAGATGCTTTTCTAGCTGCAAAAACAGTGAGTTAGGTCGCACTAATCCGACAGGCGGACAAGCATGTAAGTCTGGTGCAATTGAGAAGCAACGAGGCACTCCTTTTCGTCAAAACAGAATCGCGGTTAGTCGGTAGATCATTGTCGCCCGTGCTCCGCTGCGCTTGTTGGCACGATTGCCGCGCCGCGGGTCGAGGGTTGCCGGTCTCATATGCGACCCGATGCTGTCACGTCAGCTTGTCGACGGCTGGCCACCGGGAATTCTCCACCGCGCCAACATTCGGGTTTGTTCTTAACGCGGCAATCGGCCCGACGGAACCGCGACCAGCCAGAACGCCATGCTGGGTTTTCAATCATTGAGCAAGCTCCGCACGACCTAACGCGCGCAGATCCATTGCATCGAATTCAGAAACCGTCACGGTTTCGCCAGCAACGCGCAGGACGCCGCCGAAATACAATGACCTTGTTAGCTTGACCTTGACTTGACGGCCTTCGCGCACAAGCAGCGATGGCAACGGCCCCAGGTTTGTTAGCGGGTTGAACGCCGGGCCAGCGGGTCGTGTGTGGTTGTAAGCCATTGTTAGGTCACCGATGTCGCGACCGAGAAGCCAGCGGCTTGTGCAATCACAACGTCCACCGGAAACAACAGCCGCAACGCGACAACGCCGCTTGAGAATTTCGTGAACGGGTCAGACTCAATTACCAGGCCGTCAGTCCACTGGATCACATGCACGCGGCTGAAGTCGCCGTGAATCATGGTTGCAGTCGGGCATGCGGTCGTTGCCATCGCTCGGACACCCTCGACCGTTCCATCCGCTGACGCGCCTTCCCATAGCCCGCGATCGCTGCCAGTGAACCGCTGACGGGCGGCGAGAATCTCGGCCACCGCAGGAGTCGTCACGAAGCCCAATGTCGCTGGGTTGACGCCCGTGGCGCCGTTGACATCGGCCTGGGCATTGCGCAGCGCCGACTGGCTCAGCGAAGCGCCGGTGAACGCTCCAACTCCCACCGTGTTAGATAGGCCAGTAGGCTGACCTGAGGCACCACTGCCACCCAGAATTGCGGCGTCCAAGGCAGTAGCGGCTGCGCGCTGAAACTCCTGGCGGAGAATTTCATCAGCATTGCTTTGCAGTAATAGCTGGCGGGAAACTTCCGCGAAGCAAGACAGCATTTTCGGCGCGGCCACTATCGCACCGAAAAGCGGCTGCGATTCCGTGATGCTGGATGTTTCAGTCGCCAACCAGGTCGTTGACACTCCCGTGCTACCACGCGGAACGGCAACCGACCCGCCTTGCGGCACAGTTACAATCTGCGCGCCCAACGTCAGGCAGACCGAGGCCGGTTGCAGGCTCGGAATGTAGCCGGCCACGCGACCGGAGTTCGCCAGGTATCCACCGGCTGAGCCGACGGCGGCATTCAGGTCGCGCTGCAAGATGTCGTCAGGTACACGTACACCATTGCGATCAGGCACGCCGTACTTGTCCTGTAGGCGATTGGCGACGGCGAATTCGTGCATGGGGATGTTTCCCCAAGTCTGCGACAGTTGCGCCTTGATCAGGGCGGCAATTGAAAAGTTCGTCATTCTTGGACACCTGCGTGAGAATTACTGTGCCCATTAGACCGTGTTAGATCGGACGCACTGTTGAGTGTGTCCAGAATTCTTTTCACCTGACGTTCCGAAACTGTTAGGTGAAGTCGTCGCTTTATGCGACCCGCGCGCCCGCGCTCACCGTGGCCACGCAGGATGTCGTCGTCGAGGGCTGCGCGAACCACCCGCCATAACGGTGCGGCTCGGTTCTGCGCCGCCGTTATGGCAATACAGCGACCGCGGGCGAATGCCGCCAGGACGCGCGCGCCAATTTCGGCCGGGTCAGGCATCCAGCGCGGACCCCGGTTCGTAGGTAGCAAGCTCGGCCAGCGCTTCATAGACTTTTTCCCGAACGACAGCAACGACGCGCGCGGTGTCGGCAGTTGGCAACACCTGGCTAACGTGACCAGGAATCGCGAGCAATCGCGATCGGCAGTTGGAAATCATTGCGCCGACGTCGCGCGTGACATCTTCCGTGCGCAGCAATTCGCCTAAGCGCACCGCGGCATCTGTTTCGAGCCGAAGCCGCTGCGCCTTCGCCAGGGCAGCCCGTTCGGCCTGCAGGTCGAGTTCGCCAACCTTGCTGCGGTCAATTTCGTAGATCGCAGCCAGCGCCGGGACCGAATCGAACAAGTCGGACCGACCTTCATGCCCGATAGGGTCCACACCTGCGGCCTGCAACCGGGAGCGGATCGTGCGCCAGGTTCGGCCAGTCAAATTAGCCAGGGCAGTAATGGAAATTGTGGTCATGGGTTGCTGCCCTTACGAGGTGCTGGCTCTAGCAAGATTTCGCGGGCCTATGGCACCCGCCTGGAGTCGAGCCAGAAGGGACCCGCGATTTTTTTCGCCGGTCATGTCCTGCCCCGTGTTAGCGAGTCCGGTTCTGGGGGTTCCACAGGTTCCGGACTCGCGGATGTTGATGAGTGCCACTCACCGCCGTAGTCCGGGCAATCGAATGGCATGGCGGCCCAGGTCTCGCCGTGCAACTCGCACCAGCCATTAGGTTGCCGCCCTGGGCGCGCCGTGAAATGCCGGCACGCTCGACACACCACCAGCGAGCCAGTCGCGAGCGCGGCGCCGTATTCGGCAGACGTGTCGAAGCGCAGGTGGTCTATCAAATCGTCGCGGCGACTGCGGATCAACTCACGATGCGCGGCCGTTACCCGGCTACTCGGGGAAACGAGCAGTTGATCGCCATCGATGGTCAACGTCAGGCCGGCGGCCGTCAGGTAGGTCATGACTTCCTGCGTCTGCATCAGAAGCGCTCCGCCGTGGCACCGCCCGAATGTGCAACAGCCGCAACATCTGCAACTGACGGCGATGCTGTGTCGCTTGTTGCACTTGTTGCGCTTTCTATGTGAGAGAGTCCCAAGTATCTGGTCCACGGGTCGTGCAAGTCGGTGCGGGTGTATCCGCGCGGCGTGCTGGTCCCGATTCTGACAACTCGACTCTTGACACCATACGGTCGCAACAGATTTGCCAGGCGCCGCGAGTCTATTTCACGGCCCTTGAGGTCACCCCAGGGCGCTTCCTCAATCTTAGAAAGCAGACCAATAATCTCCTCGGTAGCAATAGCATCGCGGTTGTCAAACACCTTGAGCAGATCTGTAAGTAGCCGAAGACCGAGGCTTGGCGTGGACTCCCGCGAATCCGCAACAAGTGCAACAGCCGCAACCCGTGCGCGCCTAGGCCAATCTCCGCCGGCAGCATCCGCAATCGTGAGGAGTGGCTCCCACACATCGGCATTTCGATCCTCGATGCCTTCGGGCATCGATGGCCAGGTGCCAGAGATTTGTGGCTTGATGAGTTCGACCCAGGCTGCGATGCGGTCGCGAAGTGCGTGACCTGCCGCGGCGTGCACGCGCCGGCGATACGGCTCAACTGACTCCGTGGGCGCGCGCCGGCGCATCTTCACAATGACCGCTCGACTCAAAATCGTGTCTGGAAGCGCGCCCAGGCCCGCCAATGCCACGGCGCAATACGCGGGGAGTTCTTCGGTTTCAACGATTTTGCCGCGCACCACGCAGCGGCCGGCTTTCGCGCCGCGACGGTGACCGGCGTTCAGCATCCCCCGAATTTCCTCGTTGTCTTTGGCTTTCGGACCAAAAACCGTGTCGATCTCGTCGTAGAGCAGCGTCGGCGCACCGTCCGGATCGCTGACCTTGCGAAACAAGTAGGCGGGCGTGGTATTCACCGCTTCCACGGGACGCGGCACCAGCAATTCCGTTATTTCCAGTGCCCGCGTTTTCCCGCTGCCAGGTTCTGGCGACAAGAAAGCAATTCGTGGCGTGCTCTCCCATAGCGTCATCGCGTGCGTGTGCGCGATCCAAAGAACGTGCGCGATTCGTGCGTGCTCGGATGGGTACGCGACAAATTTCAACAGCATTCGTTCGACATCTTCTAACAGGATGGCACCGTCAATGGCTTCATGCATCGCAGCCATTTCCTGAGGCGCCTTTTTGTCCAGGTGGTCAGCCAGCGCCACGACCCCAGCTTTCGATTTCACGATTGCACCGCCTCGGCAATGCCGTGCAACCTGTTAGCCGCCTGCGCGAGTCGCGTCCAATCGGGCTCGGCAATTTCCTTTTGCTCTAGAAAACGACTCGCCACGATGGCAATGACCATGGCCTCAACGGTCGCAAGATCGAGCACATCGCGGGGCGGCAGTTTGCCGGACCGCTCCCAACGCCAGCGCGTCGGAGCCGAGAATCCGAGCATTTCCTCAATTCCCTTCGGCCAGATGACGGCCGTACCGGCGCGTGGCGATCCGCGTCGTTTATCGTTTCGTTGATTCATCGTGTTAGCCTCTGGCACATCGTGAGGTGACGTGCGGCACGCTAACGCAATTTGAAGCAAGACAAGATGGGTAAACGGCCACATCCGGCGGATCGGTCCGCCAACATAGTCACTTGCCGGACTTGATGCGCCTCTGGTGTCGCTTGGAGACCGGGCGTTCGCCCGCGAGAACTTTTGCGCGGGTACGATCGCCAATCATTCGCCGCTTCTTTGCCGCCGCAATGGTTGCGATCGTTCGCTTGTTAGCGGTCTGCTTCGCCCGCATCAGTGCAGGTGTAAATTGTTGATAGTCCTCGTGGATGGTTGCCGCGACCATAGTGGCGTATTCCGTTAGCCACCAAAACCAGTCGAGGTCATTTGTTCGTTGGCGCTTGCGCACTTCCTTAGACAGCCTCGCCAGCCGTCTCCGCCAATCGAGCAACTCGACATCGTTTTGGCGACCAGATAACGGTGCAGCGGACGTCCAGTTGTCCAGTTGGTTGATGACTTGCTGAATTTCCCACGGAATTGTCTTCACGGCTGAAGGCTCCGCAGGTGTCGCGCCCATTTGTCTAACGCGGCGCGCTTTTCATCCAGGTATTCGCCAGTGTCATACGTCGCCACCATCTTTTCCTGCGAGTGATTGAGCACGCGCTCGGCGATGTGCGGCGGGATCTTCAGCCTGCCCAGACCGGTCCTGCAGGTTCTGCATAGGTCATGCAGCGTGAACGGTTCAATCCCGCGCTTTTTGAATCGTGCACGGCACTTCGCAAGGCTGCGCGTTAGCTGGTGGGCGTCCGCAGGCTTGGCTGGATCGGGCGAGGGCAGCACCCAGGGTGACTGATGCGCCATGCCGCGCAGTTCCTTGAACTCGTCAATGGCCCACGTCGATAGCGGCACAAGATGCTGCCGGCCGTTCTTGGAGTTCTCGGCCGGTATGGTCCAAGTTTTTGCTTTGAAGTCGATATCGGCCCAGCGGGCGAGGGCAAGCTCGCCGCGGCGCTGGCCCGTCAGCAACAACAGCATGATGACGCGCTCCAAGCGCTCAAATCGCGTATAGGCACGCGGATCCGCAAGGTAGGCCGTCAGTTCGGCATCGCTGAGTGTGCGCTCCCGTGGCTTTTCCTTGCCGCCAGGGCGAAACAGGAGTTGAACGGGGGTCGATTGGACAATGGCCCGGTGAATTCCAAACTTGAACATCTGCCCGAGCACGGCGGCAACCCGATTGGCCATGACGCCCGAACCGCGAGCCACAACTCCGTCTAGCAGTTCGATGACTTCTCGCGGCCCAATGGTGCGGGCATCCCGCTGGCCCCAGTGCGGCAACACGTCGTTGTTGAGAATCTTCTCCACATACTCCGGGCGTTTGCGAGTCGCCCTGATGTGCCGGTCCATGAATTCCGCCGCCAGCGCTGCGACCGTGTGCTTGCCATCGACGTTGGCAGCAGCGGGCCTGCTTGGCTGCGCTGCCGATGCAATGCGTCGATTTGGAAGTGCGCGCCGCGGGTCGATGCCTTCCG